>SVUB01000008.1 GCA_015063495.1 Oscillospiraceae bacterium | reverse complement strand
AATCCTTATACTGCTTTTTTATCTCAAAATATTGCTCCATCATCGGAGTCATAGCATTTACCCCTTATCTGAAAAATTATCAGTGACAGCCACCGCAGGTACTGCAATCGTGTGTGCAGGGCTCCTCTCCCGTAATAGCACGGGTGATTGTCTGATTGACCTCGTTCATAAGTGCATTGACCTCTGCCTGTGCGGCGTCAAGTGCGTTGAAAACTGGATTTTCAGTTATAAGCTTATAAAGCTCGTCCACTCTTCTCTGAATATCTGCGATAAGCTCCATATTTTTCTCGGGCTTCTCGTATTCATTAGACATAGCCTTCTGCTGAACCTCATATTCCATCATATATCTTACGAGCTCAACGTCGGAGTCATAAGCGTTCTTGCATTCATTCAGCTTTGTCATTCTCTCGTCATTCTTTATCGCCTCGCCAAGCATTTCGGCAATTTCCATAATTTCCATTTCTTTTTCTCCTGTATTCTTAAATTTTCTCGCCGTACAGAGCAAAAGCCTCGGCACGGTCTATTTTTATGTTAAGATATTTTCCCTCGTTGCTTTTCTCGCCTGCGAAGAATACTATCTTATTCCCTTCTGTTCTGCCCGAAAGCAGTTCGTCATTGTTTTTACTTGGGCCGTCACAAAGTACACGCACCGTTTTACCTACGAATGGGAGGTTCTTCTCAAGTGATATTTCGTTTTGAGTAGCGAGAAGTCTTGCGAAGCGTTCGCTCTTCACCTTCTCATCCACCTGCTCGATTCTCTCGGCGGCAGGCGTTCCCTTTCTCGGTGAATAAATAAACGAGAATATCATATCAAACCTTACTTCTTTCAGAATTTCGAGCGTCTGCTCAAAATCCTCCTCCGTCTCACCCGGGAAACCGACTATTATATCGGTAGTAAGCGTTATGTCGGGCATTTTTTCCTTTATATAACGCACGGTTTCAAGATACTGTGCTTTATTATAATGGCGGTTCATCTCGGAAAGAACCTTATCGCTTCCCGACTGAACAGGGAGATGAAAATGCCTTGCTATCTTATCGTTCTCAGCCATAACATCGATAAGCTTTTTTGAAGCGTCCTTTGGGTGACTTGTCATGAAGTGGAGCTTAAAATCGCCCTCGATCATCGAGAGGCGAGCCATAAGATCAGCAAAATCATATCCTTGGTCGCTATCCTTTGCATAGGAGTTTACGTTTTGACCAAGGAGTGTTATATCCTTATATCCATCCTTTGCAAGAGCTTCGACTTCGCCTACAATATCCTCCATAAGGCGGCTTCGCTCTCTGCCTCGCACGTAAGGCACTATGCAGTATGAGCAGAAATTATTACAGCCATACATTATACTGACCCAAGCACGGTAAGAGCTTTCTCTGTTGATCCCGAGTCCTTCGGCAACGAGATATTCGTCCTCCTCGGGGCAGAAAAGTCTCTTTCCCTTTACAGTCTTCTCATAAAGAAGCTCGGGAAAACGGTGAAGACTTGACGTACCGAATATAAAATCAACGTAAGGGTAACGCATCTTTATCTCGTCACGACGGTGCTCCTGCGTTACCATACATCCGCAGACGCCTATCATAAGCTCGGGGTTTTTAGCTTTCAGATGCTTAAATTGACCAATAGTTGAGAGTGCCTTTTTCTCGGCGTGCTCACGAACGGCACATGTATTGACCATTATAAGATCGGCTTCTTCGGGAGTCGATACCATATCATATCCCATAGCTCGTGCCATTCCCGCTATCTTCTCGCTATCAGCCTCATTTTGCTGACAACCGAAGGTGAGAACGAATGCATACATTGCTCTACCTTTTTTCTCTGCTCTTTCAGAGTTGAGAGTTCTCATTTTATTCGAAAATTCAAAGGTGTTCCGCATGATTTCGGGCGGAACCAGACTGTTTATTCTCTTTTCAGACATTATAAATTTCCTTAAAATTAAAATACACTATATTATATCATTATATACCCTTTTCTGTCAAGAGGATGGATGAAACTTCTATTATGCTGTCTTTTTTTCGGAGTTTCGTTATTTTTGATTGACTTTGCTGTCTTTTTATAGTATAATGGCATAGTAACCGAGCCGAGCGGTCGCGCGGTATGGTGCCGAAAGGTATTACCGTGAGGAAAGTCCGGGCTTCACAGGGCAGGATAACTGATAACGTCAGCCGAGGGTGACCTTAGGGAAAGTGCAACAGAAATAAACCGCCTATGCCTTATGGCAGGCAAGGATGGAAAGGCGAGGTAAGAGCTCACCGGCCCCTTGGTAACAAGGGGCGCAATGTAAACCCTATCCGAAGCAACACCGTATGCAGATTAGTTGGCCCGACATATATCTGCGGGTGGCAGGATGCGAAAGCATCCGAGCGTTGCGGTGACGCAGCGCAAAGATTGATGATCGCTTAAGACAGAACCCGGCTTACAGACTCGGTTACTTTTTTGTTATTAAATTCACGGTAAAGGAGCCGCAAGAGTGAAAAAGCATATTCTACGGTGTCTTTCTCTGTTATTTACAATAATTGTGGCAGTCATCCTTATTTCATGTGAGAACACGGGAGCGAGCGTTGACACCGATACGGACGCTCTCACCGAAACTGCGCCCGATAGCTCTATAGGGAGCCAAATCACAACCGAAACAGAGCCTGCCGTCACTGATACGGAGCCTGTCTATGACTTTACGACAGACCCGCTTCTATATGAGCCTTTGCCCGAAAAGGAATACGGTCTTTCTGAGAATACCGAAAAACGCCCATGCGCCTTTGAACTTGAAGGAACGCTGAAAACTGCTACTGGAACGTCTCTCAACCTTATGGTCGAATGGAAAGCTACCAGAAAAGACGGCAATAGCTATGCCACGGTGGACCTCAACGTTGCAATAGAGCACAAGAAGCTGAACTGTCTCAACTCCCTGGGGCATCTCACTGTAAACGGTCATAAAAGTGTTTTTATGGCACCGTTCTATGATTACGAATATAACAAGCTTACCCGTGAATGGCTCTGCCCCGTTACACTGCAGGTTCCTTGCGGATATGGCGAAGAAGCGATTATAGACATAAGCGCCGAATGGGAATACTACGAGATCTACGAGGGCAGAAGATTCAGAACCCTCACACTTGACGCTAAGATACCGATAGGTGAAAAATATGCCGCTCTAAAAGAAAAAGTAAATTATGAGGTTGAAAACATTCTTCAGCAGCCTGAGCTTCCCGAAGGATGCGAGGTAACCTCTCTTGCCATTCTTCTTAATCACCTTGGATTTGACGTAAAACACACTTACCTTGCGGACAACTATCTCGAACAGGGCGAAGTAGGTGAAGTGAGCTTTTATGAAATGAACGTCGGAAATCCCCGCCATGCCGGTAAGGCATATGGATGTTATTCGCCCGTTATTGTAAAAACCGCGAACAAATATCTTTATGATATGAGGAGCTATTACAGGGCATACGATTATACAGGTTATGACGTAAGTGAGATCTACTATCAGCTCTCTATGGGACATCCAGTGATAGTCTGGATAACTATGGACTTTGCGGAGCCTTACATAAAAAAGCCATGGAATATCGGAGGAAAGGAGTTTTACTGGATATACCCTCTCCACTGTGTTCTTATGACGGGCTACGATATGAAAAAAGGCACTGTAACTCTCACTGACCCGCTTAAAAAATCTCCCGTTACAGTAAATATGGAACTTTTTGAAAAGCGTTTTATGCAGATAGGATCGCAGGCTGTAGTCATAAAAGCTAGCCAACCTGCGAATAAATAAAAAACTCTAAGGCCTCTGCAAAATGCAGCGGCCTTACCTTTTTGGAGTATATTTACTCCCTATGCTGACAATAATAAAATCACAAAGATTTTCAACCGAAAGGAAAAAAGCAGAATGAATAAAGTGCAAATTTCCCGTGCATGTGCAAGAGAGATCCTTGATTCAAGAGGTAATCCGACCGTAGAGGCAACGGTCATATTAAGTGACGGAACAGTAGGTGTAGCAAGTGTTCCCTCCGGGGCATCGACAGGTATTTTCGAGGCGCACGAGCGCAGAGACGGCGATCCGAAAAGATACGGCGGAAAGGGCGTAACGGAAGCGGTATCAAACGTGGGAAAGCTCATATCTCCAGCAATATCGGGAATATGCGCCACCGAACAGGCGGAGGTTGACGCAACAATGATAGAGCTTGACGGAACGCCCGATAAATCCGATATAGGTGCTAATGCTATTCTTGCCGTTTCACTTGCCACAGCAAGGGCAGCCGCAAATTCTTATCATATTCCCGTTTACCGTTATCTCGGAGGTCTTGGCGCTTCAAGGCTTCCTGTGCCTATGATGAACATTCTGAACGGCGGTGCACACGCCTCAAACAACGTAGATATACAAGAATTTATGATTGCTCCTATCGGTGCTACGTCCTTTGCCGAGGCAATGAGAATCGGTAGCGAGATATATCATAAGCTCGGTGAAATCCTTCTGGAAAAAGGCTACGGCACGACTGTGGGTGATGAGGGCGGATACGCTCCGAATCTCGAAAACGACGAGGAGGCACTTGAGCTTATCTGCGAAGCGATCGAAAAGTCCGGAAACAGCCGTGAAAACGTAAAAATTGCCCTTGATGCTGCCGCAAGTGAGTGGTATAGCGAAGGACGTTATAAGTTAAGCGGTCATGGAACTACTTTTACAAGCGATGAACTCATAGAATATTGGAAAAAGTTAATCTCTGTCTATCCTATATTCTCTATTGAAGACGGTCTTGACCAAGAGGATTACGAAGGCTGGAAGAAGATGACGAGAGAACTCGGAGACAAGATAATGCTTGTCGGAGACGACCTTTTCGTTACTAACGAGAAACGTCTGCGTGACGGTATCGACGGCGGATACGGAAATTCTATTCTTATAAAGCCTAATCAGATAGGTACTCTTACAGAAGTTATGAACGTTGTCGGTCTTGCAGCAAGATGCGGCTACAAATTTATTATTTCTCACCGCTCGGGTGAAACCGAGGACACCACCATCGCCGATCTTGCGGTAGCTCTTAACGCCGAGTTTATAAAAGCCGGTGCTCCCTGCCGAAGTGAACGAGTTGCAAAATACAACCGTCTGCTTCGCATCGAATCATCTATGGGAAGCCACAGCAGATACGGAACAAACGGTGTTACAAAATCGAAAAGTTCGGGCTGTGATGAAATCATCGAATAATAACTACTGCGGAGCAGATTATGTAAAATCTGCTCCGCAGTTTTATTTTTTTAAAAAATCTATTGACAACGGAGGATCAGTATGCTATAATACATTTAACATTTAGGCTAAATGTTAATTAAAGGAGGTAAAAATGGGACTTCAACAAACAATGAAAGCTCTCTCCGATCCCATAAGGAGAGAAATACTCAGTATGCTCAAAGGCGGAAGAATGTCTGCCGGCGACATCACCGATCGCTTCCCTGTTACGGGAGCATCAATATCAAGACACCTTTCGGTCCTCAAGGAAGCTGACCTTATCAGGGACACCAGAGAGGGTAAATTTATTTTCTATGAGGTGAACACCTCGGTTCTTGAGGAAATAATGCTTTGGATAACAGATTTGAAAGGAGAAAACGGCAATGATCAAAAATAACAAATGGAGACTCATAATAGCATCACTTATAATACTGCTTCCCGTGCTTGCAGGACTTATTCTCTGGAATGAACTGCCTGACAGTATGGCTGTACACTGGGGCTCAAGCGGAAACACCCCCGACGGCTACGCAGGTAAAGCTTTTGCCGTTTTCGGTATTCCCTGCATATTTCTCGCTCTGTTCTGGCTCTGCGTGATCGCATCGTCGTTCGATAAAAAGAATAAAGATCAGAACAAAAAAGCGCTTAGTATGATAATATGGCTCCTTCCTGTTCTCACCACGGTAGTGAACGTCGTTTTATACCTTGTCGCCCTCGGTAAAGGCAAAGAAATAAATATGAATGTGATATCCGCATTTTTGTTCGGTTTTCTCTTTATCTTTATTGGAAATTACATGCCGAAATGCAAACAGAATTTCACACTCGGAATAAAGGTAAAATGGACTCTTGAAAGCGAAAAGAACTGGAACGCAACGCATCGTTTTGCAGGAAAGTTATGGTTCATCGGCGGATTTGTTATGCTCTTTGGTGCCCTACTGCCAGAAAAGCTGTTTATTTATCCCCTTCTTATTATCGTATTCCCTCTCGTTTTTGCACCGATGATATATTCTTATGTATTCTATAAGAAACAGTTAAGAGAGGATCCATCTTCAATAACTCCTATGGTAAAGTCCAAGGGAAACAAAATAGCCTTAACAGTTTCTCTGATATTTGTAGCTGCAATTCTTATATTCGTTGGAATTCTGATGTTTACCGGCGACGTGAACGTCTCGTACACGGATGCTGATTTCACAATTGAAGCAAGCTATTATCAGGATCTAACGGTAAAATACGAAGAAATCGACAATGTTGAATATCGTGAGAACTTTGATAAAGGTACGAGAATTTACGGATACGGAAGCGCAAGACTGCTGCTTGGAACCTTCAAAAATGAAGAATTCGGCAATTATACGCTCTATTCCTATGCAACGTCCGCCCCTTGTATAATCATAACGTCCGGAGATAAAAAGCTCGTTATCGGTCTCGAAAATGCAGAATTAACCAAAGCTGCATTCGATGAAATATCAAAAAATATAGGTTAAATAAAAACGGCAGGGTGTTCCCTGCCGTTTCTTTTTTAGTCAAACATTGTCTGGTCGTATTCCTTGATGTTTTGACACATATATTCAGGCTCAAGCTCCTCAATAACGCTTATTATGCCACTTAAATAATCATCGATTGTCTCAATAGCATAATCAATTCTTGCAAACTGGAAGCCAATATTTCTGCAATGGTATTCCCATCCGAATGCCTTATTTTCATTCATCCACTGAGTCTTATGGTTCTTGTAAAGTTCTTTATAAAGAGCTTTTGTCCTCGGAAGAAGCTCGTCTCTGTAATACATAAGTCTTTCCCTGTTACCGCTCTTGTAGTCAGCTCTGAGAGAAGTAAACAGCTCTGCCTTTGCAGCCGTAATCTTCATAACCGTTGAAATAAGAGCAAAATTATCACTTAGCTCCCCATTGTTTGCAACATATTCATCAATAACATCCGCAGCAGCAAGAATATTCTTTATATGTTTACCGTCACCAAATATATCTACTAAGTTTTCCGTAACGTAATGATCTTCAACGTAACCCATAATAGTATCAAAAACGTCTCTTCTTACAAGCTGTCTTGAAACTCTTACACAGCCGTACTGATCGCAAGTGAGTGTTTCCATTGCATCGTAAATATTTTTAGGTATACCGGTTACAAATTCGCACATGCTCCAAACGTCTTCCTCACTTACATCACTACCCTTATAATTATACTCGGCATACAAGCTATTCGAAGGGAAGCAAAGGAAATAAGAACACTCTCCACCAAAATCTCCCCAAAGAGTGTTGATAACCATACCCGGGTTATCATCCAAGCTCGCTTTAAGAGCCGGGGTTGCGGTATCAAATGTAAATCTGTGGTTAGGAGCATAACCCTCCCAGTTCCATCCACCACCTGCAAATGCCATTGGTTTACCGGATTCCTTATGACGTCTGATAAGATTGGCATATCTGGTCTGAGACTGCGAGGAATAATACCAATAAACAAGTCTTACGTCGGGAATGAGTGCCTTTGTCTCCTCAGAAAGGTACATATCATTTGTGTATATCGATGCTGCATTGGGGTTTGATATGCTGAAGAAAAGGTCGCTCCATATCATCGGTTTATAATTGTATTTATCGCATATTTCACATACACCGCGAAGATGCTCAAGTATCAACTGATGCTGATCAATCACCTCTCCTCTGTGCTGATTGAAGTATTTGCCTCTTCCGACGTCAACGGCCTCATCCATTCCTACGTGTATATTGTTAGATCGAAATGCTTTACGCATGGTCTTGACTATCTCTTCGATAAATTCATAACTGTTGGGATCACAAGGGAGCACATTAAACGCTGTGTCCTTAAACGGATCTGCTTCAGCCCAGTGAAGGTATCCGTTAAGGTGGCCAAGAGTCTGTACGCAAGGTATAACCTCAATGCCAAGAGAATAAGCGTAATCGTCTATTTCCTTAAGCTCCTCTATGGTGTATCTACCTCTTCTATGACCGAAATAAGGATATTTTTCCATCTCAAAAACATCCTCAGTATATAGCATGATCATATTCAACCCAAGACAAGCCATCTTATCAAGATAAGCCTTGACAGATTCAACCTTAAGAACCGCAAATCTCGACATATCGAGCATTGCTCCGCAATATTCAAAATTAGCTTTGCGAACGATCTCGAAGTCAGTACAGCCTTCCGAAACCTTCTTTGCAAATTCAGTCAAAGCACGGCAGACCGATATCTCATTCTCACCACCAATTACTGCCTTTCCATCCTTAAGAGATGCGTAAACCCCGTCCTTTTCAGCAAATTCAATTTCTCCATCGTAGCTGAATTTTACGGTGCGAAAGACAACGTCCTTCAAATAGCTGTAATTCATCATTTATCTCCTTTTTTCGGGGGTATCCCCTTTTTTATTAATTTTATCACACAACAAAGAGCAAAGCAATCACCTATCAGTTTACTTTTTATTTTTCCATATAAACTCAAAATTGTTTTTTCTTCTCTCTTTTGCTTTGTAAGCAATATTTGTTGCAATAAGACGTCTGGCAAGCTGGCAAATAAGAAGAAGGACTAGGATCACTACACCCCAGGTAATAAGATTCACCGAAAGCGTAATATTACCGAAGATAGCCTCACCGAGAAAATCAGTCAGCACAAAAGCTCCTGTCACTGCAGCAAAATATATAAAGATCACAAGAGTCTGAGCACAGTATGTAAACCTTTTTGCAAGAAAAAATCCAATAACTACAAGTGTTGACACGGAAAAATACATAAATATCTCACTTGCAGGTGCGTTCAAGACGAATCCGCTCAGATTGGGTCTTGTAGCGTCAAAAAACGCATACATAACGTAAAGGAACGGAATAATTATTCCTACAAAATACACCATCCATTTGAGAACTTCAAAAAATCTCTCGGGAAAGGACTGTTTTTTGACGTTTTCGGAAAGTGAGAGACAGAAGGATTTGTAATCAGTGCCGATAGAATCGGCAAAGTTCTCCCCTCTCTCCTGACACTCCATAGCCATTCCGGCGATGTCGCACATAAGGTCCTCAAAAACGACCTCATTTATGTAGCATGTCTCAAGATAATGCTGCATTTTTTTGATGGTTTTGCGGTTTTCCTTTGAAAGCTGCTTTAGAATCGAACCGTATTCCTTATTCAACGTCTTCACCTCCCGAAATTATACTGCTGACAGAAGAGACTATCTCTCCCCAGCAGGTCTCAAACTCCCTTAAATACTCTCTTCCCTTTTCGGTTATACTGAAGTATTTGCGGCGAGGCCCGAGGGGTGACGGTAAAAGCTCGCTGTCGATGTTTCCCTGCTTTTCAAGGCGCAGTAGAAGCGGATAGAGCGTCCCTTCGGCGATCTCCGAAAAGCCGTGGGTCTTAAGATATTCGAGTATCTCATACCCATACGTCGTTTTGCTTGCGATAACCTTGAGAATGCACCCCTCAAGCGTGCCTCGCATAAGCTGTGATCTATCAAATTCCATTACGATTACTCCCATTTATTGCATATCCTCTACATTGTAGCACATAGTACCTGATTTTGTCAATCCCATGTGCCGTTTTTTACTTCCTACTATTGACAAATCTTTGGAGTTGGTTTATAATAACTGTATTATGTTGGTATACATCCAAAGGAGACTAATATGCAGATTTATGAAGAGCTTGTAGCCAGAGGTCTTATTGCTCAGGTTACGAATGAAGACGAGATCAGAACGATGATAAACGAAGGCAAGGCGACCTTCTATATCGGATTTGACTGCACGGCGGACAGCCTTACTGCCGGTCACTTTATGGCGCTCACGCTTATGAAGAGACTTCAGATGGCAGGTAACAAGCCTATTGCCCTTATCGGCGGCGGTACGACCATGATAGGCGACCCCTCGGGCAGAACGGATATGAGAAAGATGCTCACCCTCGAAGATATACAGCACAATGCAGATTGCTTCAAGCGCCAGATGGAGAAATTCATTGACTTCTCCGAGGGCAAAGCTATGATGATAAACAATGCGGATTGGCTTCTTTCCCTTAATTACGTTGATCTTCTCCGTGAGGTTGGTGCTTGCTTCTCTGTAAACAACATGCTCAGAGCCGAGTGCTACAAGCAGAGAATGGAAAAGGGCCTTTCATTCCTTGAATTCAACTATATGATAATGCAGTCTTACGACTTCTATCATCTCTATAAGACATATGGATGTAATATGCAGTTCGGCGGTGACGACCAGTGGTCCAATATGCTCGGTGGTACGGAGCTTATCCGTCGCAAGCTCGGCAAGGATGCTCACGCTATGACAATTACCCTTCTCACCGACTCTCAGGGCAAGAAGATGGGTAAGACCGCAGGCAACGCAGTATGGCTCGACCCGAACAAGACTTCTCCCTTTGATTTCTACCAGTATTGGAGAAACGTAGGTGACAGCGACGTTCTTAAGTGCATCCGAATGCTCACCTTCCTTCCTATCGAGCAGATAAACGAGATGGACGCTTGGGAAGGCAGTCAGCTCAACACTGCAAAGGAGATACTCGCATACGAGCTTACAAAGCTTGTTCACGGTGAAGAAGAAGCAGAAAAGGCTCAGGCAAGCGCAAGAGCGCTCTTCAGCGCAGGAAGCTCTGCCGATATGCCCACTGCTACTCTCACTCCCGATGATTTCACGGACGGCGTGATAGACATTCTTACTGTTCTCGTAAAAACAGGTCTCGTTCCCTCGAAATCAGAGGCAAGACGTGCCGTTGAGCAGGGCGGTGTTTCGGTAGACGGCGAAAAAGTCTCCGACATAAAGAAGACCTACGCTCCCGAAGAAATGAAGGACGGCATCGTTGTAAGACGAGGCAAAAAGAGCTACAAGAAAGTTGTTGCAGAATTCTGATAATAAAAAAGGACGGCAGTTGCCGTCCTTTTTTATTGCGGTATGGATTTTGCAAGTGCCGCATTTTTGTAGCGTTTATCGCTCGTAACGTCACTTATTACTTCTATACCTTGTGGGATTGTGAATTTCTCATCCTCGCTTCCGAGTTCAACCTCCATTATTGCCTTATCAGACCAGAAAGGATATATATCTATTTCAAACGTGTGTCCCTCATAGCGTAAGAGAAGTCTTTCTTTTTCTATCGGGCGACGCTCGGGGTCTGCATTTTTCAGCTCGATAAGATATTCTTCCTTACTTATCTCCCACTCATCCTCAAAGCAAGTCATATCGCTCACACGGCTTTTTTCGGTCTTTGTGTATACCGTTTTATCTGCGTATTTTCTGCTTCTTACACGAGAGGTTACTCCTTTTTCTGAAAGAAGATAGGTCTGTACAATAAAGCTTCTGTACTCATCCCGTATAGACGAAAGTAACTCTGCGCTCGGATATTTTATTAGAAATTTCTTTTCTGTCTCGGTGTTTTTAACGTCGCTCATTTTATTCTCCTTTAGTCGTACAAATTTATGACCGCCTCAAACATTTCAGCCGCTTCTCCCCTTGTGACAATATCCTCGGGGGAGGCATAACCGTCCATAGATTTAAGGACTCCTATCGAATTCATACTGTATATTGCATCGCTTGCCCAGGAAGGCAGATCACTACTGTCGGCAAACACCGGCAGAATTATAGGTCTGAGAGTTTCTTTCTCATAATTTATTATGCCGCTTAGCATAACAGCTGCCTCTGCTCTCGTTACCGTAGAATTCGGAAGGAAGCACATCTTTCCGTCAACGTCTATTCCGTTTATTATACCGAGCTTGTAAGCTGCACTCACGTATCTCTTAAGCTCACCCGGAATATCCGCATCATCGTCAAAAACGGTCTGAGTTTCACTGCCGGGATCGGTAATTCCGGCGGACATCATTGCAACAGAAAGAAATTCTGCTCTCGTTATGCTCTGAGTCGGTGAGAAGTAAGTTACCCCATCTATCTCGGTTCCGCTCATAAGCGAATTTTCAGCCATTGTGAGAGCGGCATTATATACGTTACAATCATCAATATCCCCAAAGGTCACAGCGCTTGTGCGCTCTCTTACAGAAACGGCAACGCTCGCACTTGCAGAATAATTGCCGTATACGTCTCGGGCAACGTATGAAAAGCTGTCATTCCCCGAAAAATTTCCAATCGGAGTATAAACATATCTACCCTCTTCCCTGTCAAGAAGCACGAGAGAACCGTTTTTTGGGTAGGAAACTATCTCGTAGACGAATTTGTCTCCGTCGGGATCGTATGCGTCAAGCGTTCCGACTCTTGAAACTTTATCGTGCGTATTTACAGTAAGCGAGCTTTCCGAAGCAAGGCTTATTGTGGGACTGTAGTTCATCTTTTCAATGAAATAAAGATTACATTTTATAGAATAACCCTCTCCTGTAGAGAAAACAAAGCTTGTGCTCCGCACCGCCTCTGAAGCAGGAACAAACGTAAGCATATCAAGGTTTTCTTCCGAGATGCTCTGTGTTGCAGAGAGTGCGGCAGAGCCGAGAAGCAAGCGTCCCTCTGTCTCTGTGGGAATACTCTCAAGCTTTACCGAACCTACGCTTGAAACATTAAGAGCTCTCTTGAAATCATCTGCGGAAAAGGCTATGTTATCACCAACGAGTGCCGTCTTTGCCATATCGGTGTTTGCCGCAAGAACTGCAAGAGCAGGTGAAACCGGCTCTCTCTCGGATGCCGCAATAGTACCCACTGTAAAAACTGCGGCAAGCATCAGTACAAATATCGCTAAAATGAGTCTCTTTTTCATAATTATACCACCTTTCGTATCTTTTTTGAAGTAACTAATACAATTTATTTTCGTAAAAGTGAAAATATACCTTTATTTTGAGTAATAAAATGCCATAGAAAGTGTCAAAATAAAGCAAACATCAAAAAAGAGGTAAATATGAAAAGATTAACTAAGCTTTACAGAGAAAACGTAGCACTTCTCGATAAGACTCTGCGTGTAAACGAGAGCTTTGACCTGCTCAAAAAGGTTATGAAAATAGGCAATGATGAAATAACCATGTATTATATCGACGGATTTGTCAAGGACACCGTGATGGGAAAGCTGATGATATATTTTCTTTCACTGAATGGACTTGGTAAAGGATCTGAAAAATCTGCCGATGAGTTTCTTGTTTCACACCTTCCCTATGTAGAAGCAGAAGTAACAGAAGACCTAGAATGTATGATTCAAATGGTTCTCAGCGGTGCAACGTTGATGATTGGAAGCACGTTTGGAGACAAAGCTATTCTTATAGATTCCCGTTCCTATCCCGCAAGAGACACTACAGAGCCGGAAAATGACAGAGTTATGCGCGGAGCAAGGGACGGCTTTGTAGAAACACTTATTTCAAATACTGCGCTTATCCGCAGGAGAATAAGGGATACGGCTTTGACTATGTCTTACGTGACTGTCGGTAACAACTCAAAGACAGATATCGCCATATGCTATATGGACGGAAAAGCGGACCCGAAATACGTAGAATATCTTAAAGAAAAGCTTAAAAATATAGATACCGGCTCACTTTCTCTCGGACATCAGTCGCTGACAGAATGTCTTGTTAAGACGAGATGGTATAATCCATTTCCGAAGGTGCGCAACACTGAGCGCCCCGATACCGCTGTGGCTCAGCTTCTTGAAGGAAGTGTTATAATTCTATGCGACAATTCGCCCGAGGCTATGATATTGCCGACTACCATATTCGATTTTATGCAGGAGGCAAACGATTTTTACTACCCTCCGCTCACCGGCACCTATCTGCGCATTGTACGGCACCTTGTATTCTGGTCAACTCTTGTGCTGATTCCCATATGGTATCTTTTCATTAAAAATCCGGAAATAGTGCCCTCCTGGCTTCTTTTTACCATTCCGACGTCCGAAGCGAAAATCCCAATTATAGCTCAACTTCTGCTCGTTGAATTCATACTTGACGGACTTAAGCTCGCTTCAATGAACACCCCGAGTATGCTTTCAAATTCTCTTTCTATTGTCGGCGGTCTCATTCTCGGAGACTTTGCAGTAAACGTAGGGTGGCTCATACCCGAGGTAATACTCTATATGGCTTACGTTTCGATTGCGGCATTTACCCAGACAAGCTACGAGCTTGGATATGCATTCAAATTTCTTCGGGTTGTTATCCTCATATTGACTGCATTATTCAATTATTATGGATTCGCCGCGGGAATTTTACTGACCTTCATTCTGATATGTACAAACAAAACAGTCAACCGACGCCGTTCTTATCTCTATCCTCTGATACCATTTAACGGAAAAGCACTTCTCAGCATGTACGTCAGGTTAAAAAAATCGTATAGGAATCAATAAATTTTCAACTTGGGATTTACTTTAAACGGTTAATCAACCCAAACGTCGCTTGACACGGACAGATCCTGTGATATAATATGAAATGTGATGTTTTTTGTTTTAATATATCGGAGGTTTGTTTTTTATGAGAAAAACGAAGATAGTTTGTACGATAGGTCCCTCCTGTGAGGATGAAAAGACAATATCCGAGATGTGTCTTGCGGGTATGAACGTTGCCCGTCTTAACTTCTCTCATGGGTCACATGAGGACCATCAGAAAAAAATAGATATTATAAAAAGTGTAAGACAAAAGCTGTCTCTCCCTATCGCCATTCTCCTTGACACCAAAGGCCCCGAATACCGAATTGGCACCTTTGAGAATGGTAAGATAACTCTAAATGAAGGAGACGTTTTCAGTTTTACAACGGAGGATATTATAGGCAACGAGCAACGTGTCTCCGTTAGCTACAAGGGAATGATAGGCGACCTTGAAATAGGCGACAAGATACTTCTCTGTAACGGTCTTGTTCATTTTGAAGTAATAGAGCTTAAGGAAACCGAAGCGGTATGTAAGGTGCTTATCGGCGGTGAGCTCTCAAACAGAAAGAGTATGAGCTTTCCCAATAAAGTTCTCCACCAGGAATATCTCAGTGAACAGGATAAGGCAGACCTTGCGTTCGGCATTAAGAACGGCGTCGACTTTATCGCCTGCTCCTTTGTTTCACGCGCGCAGGATCTTATCGATATCAAGAAATATATCGAGGAGATCGGCGGTTCACAAGCTGATATTATTGCAAAGATAGAAAATCAGTCGGGAGTTGACAATATCGAGGAGATCTGCCGTGAATGTGACGGAATAATGATAGGCAGAGGCGATATGGGTGTTGAGATCCCATTCGAGGAAGTTCCCTCTATTCAGAAACACATCATAACCACCTGCAGAATGCTCGGCAAGAGAGTTATAACCGCAACCGAAATGCTTGAAAGCATGATAAACAATCCAAGACCAACGAGAGCCGAGATTTCCGACGTTGCGAACGCAGTTTACGACGGCACAAGTGCGATAATGCTCTCGGGCGAAACCGCTGCGGGTAAATACCCGGTTCTCACCGTTCAGACTATGTCAAAAATAGCCGAGAGGACCGAAAAATCGATTGATTATGCAAAAAGATTTTACGGTCACGCATTCAAAATAAAAAATTCTGTTGACGCACTTTCTCACGCAACCTGCGCTATGTCTATTGACCTTGGTGCAAAGGCTATAGTGGCATGCTCAAGAACCGGAGTTACCGCAAGAATGGTATCCCGCTTCCGCTCTCCCGTTGATATAATAGGTCTTACGACAAACGAGATAACCTGGCGAAAGCTTGCACTCTCCTGGGGCGTTCTCCCTATGATGGAGGAAGAATTCAACTCCACCGACGTGCTCTTCTACACCGCTAAAAAAGTCGCCCGCTCTGCAATGAACCTTCAGAACGGAGATAACATCATAATAACAGGTGGAATCACAAACGGAGAATCCGGAAATACAAGTCTTATAAAGATAGAAACGATATAAAGCAAATCGGCTCACTTCCGTGAGCCGATTTTTATTTATATGAATCAAGAAAATCCGAGAGAAGAACTCGCATCTCTGCGGCAAGATAAAGTGAACCAAAGGAAACCACCGCATCCTCTTCTCCTACGTCCTCAAGGAACGGTCTCAGGTGCGAAAGCTTCTTTTTTTCCGTGGTATCGCAAGACTTTATTTTTATTCTTCCGCCCGTCATATCGGTTAGCAGATTTTTAAGCTCATCCGCATCCATAGCTCTGGGGTTGTCGGGGGTTAAAGTTACTATACTGCACAGATCTGCCGACTGCGTCCCAAGAAAGGAAACAAAGGGTGCGAGCGCCTTTTCGGGAGCCTTATCGGTAAGCATTCCTACAAAGAACACTATACGTCCCGAAAGATATCTTGATACTATGCTGAGGCTATCGCAAAGAGCAGATATTCCGCTCTCGTTATGTGCACCGTCAACAATCACCGCAGGAGATGCACCGAGCACCTCGAATCTTGCGGGAAAGACCGTCCTCGCAAGACCGCTCTTCAGGGCTTCATAGCTTATATCCATACCCACTCTGTTAAGTGCCTCGACCGTTTCTATTACGGTAGAAGCGTTTAAGAGCTGGTAGGACGCCGCAAGAGCTGTTTTGTAATCCTTACCCTTATATGAAAAATCAAGGCCGCCGAGAGAGGCTTTATTCAGCCTTATCTCACTTCTTTGCGGAACGCTGATCCTACATCCCGAATTTATACATGATTCTGAAATGACACGCATAACGTCAGGCGACTGCGGATAGCTTATGACCTCTGTCGTTCCTCTTTTTATAATTCCGCACTTTTCTGCGGCTATCTTCTCCTCAGTGTCACCCAAAAGCTCGGTATGGTCAAGTCCTATGCTCATGATAAGCGCTACCATCGGAGGGTCAATTACGTTTGTTGCGTCAAACCGTCCGCCAAGGCCACACTCAAGAACGACCGCATCACATCTGTGTGCGGCAAAATAAAGAAATCCTATAGCGGTTACTATCTCAAACTGCACAGGCGTTGATGAAAACGAGCCATCGAGAAGCACCTTCGGTATATTATGAGAAACAAGCTCACCGCTCTTCGCTTCTTCTATATCGTTTTGCATCTTACGAACGGCAGAAAGAACGGCTTCGGTATGCTCGCATAGCTCTGCGTGGCTTATCATCTCCCCGTCTACCGTCATTCTTTCTCTGAAATCAAGAATATAGGGAGAGATGTAACGTCCCGTGCGATATCCTGCGCTCCGCAGCACAGAATCAAGCATTGCAGCAGAAGAACCCTTGCCGTTTGTACCTGCTATATGAACAAATTTAAGCCTTTTCTGCGGTTCTCCGAGATATTTGCAGAGCAATCTCATTCTTTCAAGAGTGGGGGCTCCCGACGTTCTCGGAAAAGAGTGTATTTTTTTCAGTGCGTTAACGTATGTCAATTTATTCTCCTAACAAAAAGCGTCTTGCCGCCTCATATTCTGCTCTCGCTTCTGCCAAAATGCGCTCCGAGGGATTCTTTTTAAGAATTGCACGGAGCATTATGTTCTTTGGTGTCTCCTCGGGGTCTATAAGCTCAAGTGCAACAGTTGAATATCCCTTTGCTTCAAGGAGCTTTAAGCGAAGCGCATCTGTCGCCGCATCACAGAACTTCTGGCGAAGCATAGAATGCTCCGCTATAAATGAAAGAGCACTGCAATTAAGCGTATGATTGAGTTCATGATGACAGCAAGGAGTGGACAGAATAACAGGTGCACGCCACTCGGATGCTTTTTCGAGCACTATATCGGTCGCCGTGTCGCAGGCGTGGAGTGAAATAACGAGAGACGGCGGTGTGTCGGTCTCATATTTCGTGATGTCGCCGCATATAAATTCAAGTCCGTCAAAATTAAGCTGTTTTGCTACCGAGGAGCAATACTCGATAACGTCCGACTTAAGGTCAACCCCCGTCATACGAACGCTTCTGCCGAGAACGTTTGAAAAGTAGTGATATACCGCAAATGAAAGATAGCTCTTCCCACAGCAGAGGTCACAAATGCGTAAAACTCCATCGGTAGGAAGATATCTCTCGATGTCTCTTATATGCTCAAGAAATCTGTTTATCTGTCTGAATTTCGGGCGTTTTTTATCGTGTACTCTTCCCCGCTCGTCGCTTACCCCGAGAAGCTTTAAGAACGGCTCGTCCTCACGGAGAATATAATTTTTCTCTTTATCATTTCCCTGTACTACCGTGGATTCTGCTCCATCAAGCTTTTCTTTTGTGAGCTTACCTGCTCCGATAACTGTTTCCTTCCCGGACTTTGAGCGCTTATATTCACAGTCACCGACACCGGTTAACACGTTTATCTGCATAAATCCCGACAGAATATCGGCAAGTGCAAAAATATCATCCGGAGAAATGTTTTTATGAAGCGCCTTGTTGTCAGTACTGAAGGTTTCTGTTTGAAGCACGTCCTTGCCACCGATGTGCTTAAGCTGAATCTGTGCACGCTTTATACTCTTTGATTCAGGCTTCGAAAGAACGGCCTTTTTCAGTACTCCCGCCTCAGCGCAGTCCTTTATTACAGTGCAAATCTTAAGGAGATGTTCGGAATGAACTCTCACAACGTTTCCCTCCGTCATTTTTTATCATCCTTTTTCTTTCCAAGAGAAATTTTTGACTCGGTACCGCTCATAAGACGCTTGATATTGCTTCTGTGCATAAAGACGACCATTACGGCAACAAGAAATGCAAAAAGAACGTCAAAGCCCCACATAGTGCCGTTTGCTATAAACCAAGGGGTAGTTATTTTATCAATTCTGTGGAGTATAACGGGATAAATAAGCACGCACATGACAGAGCCGAGGGAGACGTATTTTGTTCCACCGACTACTATGACGAAAACAAGCAAAAGTATTCCGAATACGACAGGGTTGAGCATAAGAGCCATTGCCGCCGTTACCGCAACGCCCTTTCCGCCCTTGAAGTGATAATACACAGGGAACATATGACCAAGCATACAGAAAAATCCCGCCATATAACCGCCGAGAGTAAGGCCGAGAAGCGCACATCCGACAGTGACCGAGGCCACAGCCTTGAGCATGTCTCCAAGAAGAGTGCATATTGCCGCGCCCTTACCGTACGTACGGAGCATATTTGTCATACCGCCGTTGCCGCTGCCGTGCTTTCTTATATCATCGTGATACTTCACCTTTGAGATAATGACAGCAAAATTGAGCGAGCCGAGAAGATAAGGTACTGCTATACAAGCAAGTATGAATAAAATAAAAAGGACGGGAGAGCTTCCCTCTCCGACCAGAGTCTGATAAAGTCCTCTTGCCATAAAACCGTTAAAAATCATTTTTTATTACCACCTCTCATAAAAAGTGCATTCAGTCTCGAAGCATTATTCGTTTTCTTTTCAAGGGTTTCATTTTCGAGCTTACGAATGAATGTGACTTCCCCTTTATCGGATATATCGGCCTCGAAAATATCCCCCTCTGCGGCATTTATATGACATTCATATTTTCTTTCTTTATCGTCAATACATACTGCGATGCCGCTCTCTATTCTGTCAACAGTCAGCTTGATTATCATAAGCTCTTTCGATCCTTTCAAGCGATAAAAACATTTATAATACAGCCATTATAACACACGCATTCCTTTTTTTCAAGAATTTATTTGAGAGAAGATAAAATATTTTTTGACTAAAGAACATTTGACTATTGAAATTATATTGAAAATGGTGTATAATGTATATGAGTATAAGATTACGGAGCTTACCCCGACATGAACTCTCATAACGAAAATTATCTTCAGTATGATTTTTTCGGCTCGCACAAAAACGGTGACGGGTTCGTTTTTCGTGTCCTCGCCCCTCATGCAGATGAGGTATTTCTTGTAGGTGATTTTTGCGGATGGGGAAAAGGACTGCCCATGAAGATGATAGGCGGTGGAATATGGGAACGCTACGTTCCCGTGGACAATGGATTCGGGGAATTTTCCAACTACAAATACAGAATTGAAAAGGACGGCAAGTTTTTATATAAATCCGACCCTTATGCCTTTCATTTTGAGCTTCATCCTGCGACTGCTTCAAGATTCTATGATATCGAGGGCTTTGAGTGGCAGGACGGCGGATGGCTGAAAAAAAGAGAAAAAAAGACAGATATAAAAGCTTACCCCGTAGATCTATTACGTCAGATAGAGGGCGGTGAGCTGAAAACAGCATCGCTTCCGATAAAGCTTGCGTCATCCGCAAAAAGAATGGGATATTCTCACATTCGCCTCTCCCCCATAATGGAGAGAAGCAATTTGTCCGAAAAGGATTACGGCATATACGGCTACTTTGCACCATCATCAAGGCTCGGCTCACCGAAGGACTTTATGAATCTTATAAACGAGCTTCACAGATCCGGTGTTGGAGTACTGCTTGATATTCCAATCTCTCACCTCTCACATGAGGAACAAGGACTTCTGCTTTTTGACGGTGAAAAGCTTTATGAGACTGTAGGTTCAAACGGCAATGCGGTTATTGATCTGCAGAATGAAATAAATTGCAACTTTCTTATTTCATGCGCGGATTTTTGGATAAAAAAATATCACGTAGACGGGATCTGTATATGTGGCACCGACGAAAAGAATGATTTTATGAAAAAGCTCCACTCTCACATTAGCTCGGAATTTTCAGAAATCATAATAGTCACATGTGAAGAATGACCGCATGAAGAACGGCAAAAAAATAAAATTGCACAAATTACAATTTATATAAATTTGGGAGGAAAGCTCATGTTCAAGAAGAAAAAATGTATTGCCATGCTTCTCGCAGGAGGACAAGGCAGCAGACTCTACGCACTTACCCAAAAAACCGCAAAACCCGCAGTACCCTTCGGCGGTAAATACCGCATCATTGATTTTCCCCTGTCCAACTGTATCAATTCAGGAATAGATACAGTCGGTGTACTTACACAGTACCAGCCCCTCGTCCTTAACGATTATATCGGTAACGGTCTGCCATGGGATCTCGACCGCGCCTTTGGCGGTGTAAAGATCCTCCCCCCTTACCAAGGGAACAAAACTGCAGACTGGTATAAGGGAACAGCTAATGCGATATATCAGAATCTTGAATTCATAAATCGCTATGACGCAGAATACGTCCTTATACTCTCGGGCGACCATATATACAAAATGGACTATGCCGCAATGCTCGATTACCACATCGAAAAGGGTGCAGACTGCACGATAGCGGTCCTTGACGTTCCGCTTGAGGAGGCAAGTCGCTTCGGTATAATGAGCACAAGAGAGGATAACTCTATATTCAAGTTCTCGGAAAAGCCGAAGAATCCCGATAGCACTCTCGCTTCCATGGGTATCTACATTTTTGGCAAGGATAAGCTCCAAAAATATCTCATCGAAGACAATGCAGACCAGAATTCCGCAAACGACTTCGGTAAGAATATCATTCCTAATATGCTTGCGGCAGGCGAAAAGATGTTCGCATATCAATTTGAAGGATACTGGAAGGACGTCGGAACCATACAGAGCCTTTGGGAGGCAAATATGGACCTTCTCGGCGAAAAGCCCGCATTTACTCTCAGCGACGAGAGCTGGAGAATATTCGCACGTCACTTCTCTTCCGCGCCTCAGTATATCGGTGAAAATGCGGTTATAAACAACAGCATAATAACCGAGGGTTGCGAGATATACGGAACTGTTGAAAACAGCGTTATCTACACAGGCGCAAAGGTCATGGAGGGTGCGGTCGTACGTGACAGTGTAATTATGAGCGGCACAATAATTGAAGCAGGCGCACACGTAGAATATTCTATTCTTGACGGAGGCGTAAAGATAGGAAAGAACGCTTCTGTCGGTGCACCGAAAGAAAAATCAAAGGGAATCACAGTTATCGGCGCTGACGTAAACGTCCCCGACGGATATACAATAGGCGACGACGAAATGATTTCCGAAATATAAGGAGGCAGCAGAGAATGAGCGCAGTAGGACTTGTATTTTCTAATATTCACGATCAAAACATACCCGATCTCACAAGAAAACGCACTATGGCATCCGTTCCCTTCGGCTGCCGCTACCGCCTTATCGACTTTACCCTCTCAAATATGGTAAATTCGGGCATAACAAAGGTAGGAGTTATAACTCACAACAATTATCAGTCCCTTCTTGATCACATAGGAACAGGAAAGGACTGGGATCTTGCACGTCGCTCTGGCGGAATAAAGCTTCTTCCCCCGTTTATCACCAGCTTCAGCGGTGCGGGAGCAAATAAGCTCTACTCCACAAGACTTGAAGCCATGATGGGAGCTATGGATTTCATATCCAGATGCAACGAGGATTACGTAGTTCTCTCTGACTGCGACGCAATAAGCAACATCGATCTTTCCGACGTTATTCGTCAGCACAAGGAGACAGGAGCTGATATAACTGTGGTTACTACCACTGTCGATACCGACAATTTCGAGATATCAAGCGGAAGCGCAGTTATAACGTCGGATGAAAACAACAGAATATCCGACGTTGTACATTTCAACCACCGTCTGCACGGCATGAGAGAGATAAGCACGAATATTATCGTTGCAACGAGATCTTATCTTCAGTCTGCGGTCGCTGATGCTTCATCTCACGGATACACAAGCTTTTACAGCGACGTTATTGACCGCAATCTTCTCCGTGCAAACTATTTCGTATACCATTATGACGGATTCTTTGCTCAGATAACCTCCCTTGCAGGATACTACGCTTGCAATATGAAGCTACTTGAGAACAACGTTCGTGCTTCCCTTTTCGGAGAGCGCAACAGACCCATTCTCACAAAGGTACGCAATTCCGCCCCCACACGCTATGCTGATGGCGCTAAGGTCACAAATTCCCTTATTGCCGACGGATGCGTGATAGAGGGTGTTGTTGAAAACTCCATCATATTCAGAGGTGTAAAGGTCGGCAAAGGCTCTGTTGTAAAGAACTGCATCCTTATGCAGGATACCGTAGTCGGTAACGACGTTTCTCTCGGATGCGTTGTCTCGGATAAAAACGTTCTTATAAAGGACGGCAGAAATCTTTCGGGACACAGCACGCTTCCATTCTTTATAGGAAAAGGCACAATGATCTGATTTTTTGGAGATAATAAATATGAAAAAAATACTTTTTGTTGGCTCTGAAGCTATGCCGTTTGCCGCAACGGGCGGTCTTGGCGACGTTCTTGGCTCTCTCCCTGCCGCAATCAAGAGCGCAGATCCCGAGGGCACCGACGTAAGAGTGGTAATGCCGCTTTACGGTCAGGTAAAGGACGAATTCAGACAGATGATGAAGGAGGAATACGTTTTCACGGTAAGACTTTCCTGGCGTGAGCAATACTGCCGAGTTATGAGTCTTGAGCGTGAGGGCGTTATCTACTACTTCATAGACAATGAATTCTATTTTAAGCGCCCTACCCTCTACGGCAACTTTGACGACGGAGAAAGATTTGCATTTTTCTCTATGGCGGCACTCTCGATGCTTCCCTGCATCGGTTTCTTCCCCGATATTCTCCACGCTCACGATTGGCAGAGCGCTCTTTCGGTCATATATCTGAAAACACTCTTTTCGACTGACCCAAGATACTCTTCTATGCGTGCAATATTTACAATTCACAACATTGAATATCAGGGAAAATACGATTTTGCTATTCTCGGAGACGTTTTTGCTCTTACCGATTGGCAGCATTCAATAGTTGAATACGACGGATGCATAAATCTTATGAAAGGCGCTATAGTTTGCGCTGATATCGTTTCAACCGTCAGCCCGAGATATGCGGAGGAAATAAAGTCACCCGAGTATTCTCACGGTCTTGACCCTATCCTCAGAGAAAACTCATATAAACTGAGAGGAATTCTGAACGGTATAGACTATACCTACTACGATCCCGAAACAGACCCCGTTATCTCTGAAAACTATTCTGCAGATAAGCCTCTTAACAAGGTGCAGAATAAGCTCGCCATTCAGCGTGAGCTTGCACTGCCAGAAAGAGAAAACGTGCCGATGATAGCGATAATCTCCCGTCTTGCGGCACATAAGGGTATCGATATAATATCAGAGATAATCTACAAGGTCGTTTCCGAGGGAGACGTTCAGCTCATCATACTCGGAAAGGGTGAGGGAGAATATGAAGCATTCTTCAGAGGGCTGGAAAATGCATTCCCGAACTCCGTAAGAGCGATGATAATGTATGATAGAGACCTCTCAAAGCGCATCTACGCTGCCTGCGACATCTTCCTTATGCCCTCAAAGAGCGAGCCCTGCGGTCTCTCGCAGATGATAGCCTCAAGATACGGCGCTATTCCCGTAACAAGAGAAACGGGCGGTCTTTACGATTCAATAAAGGGCTATTGGCTCGACGGTGAAACCGTTAAGGGCAACGGATTTACATTTGCAGGCTATAACAGCGGAGAGCTGCTTGACAGAATTTACGCGTCTCTTACACTTTACCACGAAAGAGACAAGAGAGATGCTCTCATAAAGAAAATAATGAATACGGATTTCTCATGGAAGGTATCTGCTGAAAAATATCTTGATATGTACAGCTCCCTTCTCTAAAGCAAACCAATAACGAAAGGATAACCCCCACCTATGAACTTCACCCCAAAGGCAAACGAAATCAAAGAAAATATTGAAAGTAAGCTTTCACGTTATTTCGGCGCTTCTCCCGCAGACGCTACAAAGGATCAGGTATACAAATCCGTAGCGCTGACTCTCAAGGACATACTGACCGAAAAACGCAAGGGCTTTAAGAACGAAGTAAACGAAAAGGGCGCAAAGCGAGTTTACTATATGTGCATGGAGTTCCTCCTCGGAAGATCTATGCGCACGAATCTCTGCAATCTCGGTCTGACCGACGAGTATGCAAAGGCTCTTAGCGACCTCGGATTCGAGCTTGATGAGCTTTACGACTGTGAGCCTGATGCAGGTCTTGGAAACGGCGGTCTTGGTCGTCTTGCAGCCTGCTTTATGGACTCACTTTCGTCCCTCGATTACCCTGCAACCGGATTTTCTATCTGCTATGAGTACGGTCTTTTTAAGCAGATGATAGTTGACGGTATGCAAATAGAGCTTCCCGACGTATGGCTTCCCGGCGGCGAGGTATGGCTCGTCCCGAGAACAGACAGAACTTTTCACGTGCGATTTGGCGGAAGAGTCAAGGAGCAGTGGGTAAACGGCAGATGCGAGGTGCTCTATGAGGACTGCGAGGAGATCGAGGCTGTTCCATATGATATGATGATATCGGGAGCTGACAGCAAGGCTGTAAGCCAACTCAGACTCTGGAAGGCAAGAGATATCCATAATTTCAATATGGGACTCTTTACGCAAGGACAGTATACTAAGGCCCTCGAGGAAAGCACAAATGCAGAAATAATCTCAAAGGTGCTCTACCCCTCCGACAACCACACCGAGGGTAAGCTTCTGCGCCTCAGTCAGCAGTATTTCCTTGTTTCCGCTTCCTGCCAGAGCATCGTGCGTGACCATATGGCAGTTTACGGAACACTTGATAATTTGCCTGAAAAGGTAGCTATTCATATAAACGATACTCACCCCGCTCTCTGCATCCCCGAGCTTATGAGAATATTTATAGACCAGTATTACTTCGACTGGGATAAGGCTTGGGACCTTGTAAAGAGAACTGTATCCTATACAAACCACACGGTAATGCCGGAAGCACTCGAGACCTGGAACGAGGACCTCTTCCGACTCAAGCTTCCGAGAATCTACACAATAATAAGAGAGATAAACGAGCGCTTCTGTGCCGAGGCCTGGAAGCACTTCCCCGGAAATTGGAACCGCATATCCGGAATGTCTATTATAGCTTATTCCCAGGTTCGTATGGCAAACCTCTCTGTAATCGGTTCGCATCATATCAACGGCGTTTCAAAGCTCCATTCGGATATTCTTGTAGACTCCGTATTCAAGGACTTCTACCGTATGTATCCCGAGCGCTTTACAAACGTAACTAACGGTATTGCGCATCGACGCTGGCTTTGCTATGCTAATCCTGCACTTGCATCATTTATCGAAAGCCATATAGGTGACGGTTACCGCCATGACCCAATGCAGCTTTCCGAGCTTAAAAAGCTTGCGGACGATAAAAACGCACTTTCCGAGCTTGGTGAGATAAAGCATCAGAACAAGGTCGCTTTCTCAAATCTTCTTATGAAGAAAACGGGCAAGTGCATCGACCCTGATTCTGTATTTGACGTTCAGATAAAGCGTCTGCATGAATACAAGAGACAGCTTCTTAATGCTCTTAACATTATCGACCTTTACTGTGCGCTGAAAGAAAACCCGAATCTTGATATAAGACCTCAGACCTTCATATTCGGAGCAAAGGCTGCTCCCGGATACGCAATGGCAAAGGAGATAATCAAGCTTCTCTGCTTCATTGGCAGAGATATTGAGAGCGATCCCAAACTTCGTGAAAAGCTTCAGGTAGTATTCCTTGAGGATTATAACGTAAGCATGGCTGAAGCTCTCATTCCCGCCGCTGAGATATCCGAACAGATATCGCTTGCAGGTAAGGAAGCGAGCGGAACAGGCTGTATGAAGCTTATGATAAACGGTGCTCTTACCATCGGCACTCTTGACGGCGCAAACGTCGAGATGCTTGCGGCGGCAGGTGATGACAATATGTTTATCTTCGGTCTTAATAAGAACGAGGTCGAGGATCTTTGGCTTAAGGGCTATCGTTCAGCTGAATATTATGCAAACAACCCCAGACTCCAGAGAATAATAGACCGCCTGAATATCGGCTTTGCAGGTCAGTCCTTTGCCGGCATTGGCTCTTATCTGCTCTCTGGTCACGGTATCGCAGATCCGTATATGTGCCTTGCAGACTTTGAATCATACCGTATGACTCACGAAAAAGCTATCGAGATCTACGGAGACAGAGACCGTTGGAACAGAATGTCACTTATGAATATTGCCTCTGCGGGTTATTTTGCCGCAGACCGTGCTATAAACGACTACGCAGAGAAGATCTGGAATCTTAAGAGACTTGATAAGTAATAAAAGGATTTTCTATGTTTGAAAAATTCACAGGCTGTGCTATGGCAGAGAACGATGGAATAATTTTCAAAAAAATTATATGCGGTGAGGACGCTTCGATTTTCGGAGCGTTCTCATTTGGCACGCAACTGATTTTTTCCCTTACTATACCGAGAAGGTTCGGCATAACCTATCCTACCCTGCGTATTGACGCCGACGGACACGGATATTTTGAATTTCCCCTATCCTATAACGGAACGGAAAACGAAAGTGACATTTTCGAGATTGAAATAAAGCTCTCTGACATTTGTCACGAAGAAAAATCCGGTCTCTTCTATTATGATTTTATTTTCCCAACCGAAAACGGCTCCCTCTTTTCCTCGACAGAGGATAATCTCCACCTTGATCTCTCCTCAAAGGAGGGTTCAAAATTCCGTTTGCTCGTTTACGAGGACGGATTTAACACTCCCACATGGTTCCATGGCGGAACTATGTATCATATATTCGTTGACCGCTTTGCAAAGGGTTCGTTTGAGCCTGTATGCCGTCCCGATGCCGAAATGAATCACGACTGGGAGAACGGCGTGCCGCAATATGGCGAGTATCCCGGTGCATTCGTAAAAAACAACGTTTTTTTCGGCGGTAATCTTATCGGCGTAAGAGAAAAGCTTGATTATCTTGTTTCTCTCGGTGTCAGCGTTATATATCTCAGCCCTATATTCAAAGCATATTCCAATCACAAATACGATACGGGCGACTATATGACGGTCGACGAAATGTTCGGCGGAGATAAAGCGCTCAAAGAACTCATAACGGAAGCCTCCCGAAAAGATATAAAAATAATTCTTGACGGAGTTTTTAACCACACGGGCGACGATAGCCTATACTTTAATAAATACGGAAAATACGATTCTCTCGGCGCTTACGAGTCAAGAGAATCTGAATATTATAATTGGTATAACTTTAAGAATCACCCCGATGAATACGAGAGCTGGTGGGGTATCCCTATCCTTCCGAGACTTAACCACTCTTATGAGAAATGTCTTGATTATTTCGTCATGGGTGAGGATTCGGTAGTAGGTAAATATACGAAAATGGGCATCGGTGGCATAAGACTTGACGTTGCAGACGAGCTCTCCGATGCTTTCCTTGACAAGCTTCGATTGACCGCAAAGGATCTTTCGGATAATAATGCCGTTATAATCGGCGAGGTCTGGGAGAATGCGGCAGATAAGATAGCCTACGGCAAACGCAGAAAATATCTGCGGGGAGCACAGCTTGACAGCGTTATGAATTATCCCTTCCGCTCGGCTACGCTTGATTATCTTCTCTCGGGTGACTCCGCACTGCTTGCCCGTGCTCTGACTGAGATATACGCTTCTTACCCGAAGTGCGTTTCGGATTCTCTTATGAACATCCTCGGCACTCATGACACAGAAAGAATACTGACTGTACTCGGCGGTGAGGATAAATATGATCTGCCTAACTGCGAGCTTGCAAAGGTAAAAATGAGTGATACGGCAAAAGAACGTGCAGTAAAGCTCTTAAAACTCGGAAGTGTTGTCCAGTATACTGTATACGGAATTCCGTCGGTATTTTACGGAGATGAAGCCGGACTTGAGGGTTACAGAGATCCGTTCTGCCGTATGCCATTCCCTTGGGGACATGAAAACGGTGAACTTCTCTCACATTACCGCCTGCTTGGACAAATAAGAAAAGAAAACGGTGTTTTCAGTGCCGGACTCTTTAGGGTAAATAAATACGAGGGCTCTTATATAGAATACGAAAGATATGACGGTGAAAACAAAATAACAGTTGCGATAAATGCCGGAGACAGGCCTTTTGCAACTGACATCAGCGGGTTTGACCTTCTCTCAGATGCGGTATTTACAGAAGACTCTCCTCTCCCGCCGTATTCTGCCGTTATTCTTAAGAGGTAAAAATGAAAAAGATAAACGAAGAAAAACTGAAAAGAGTATTTGGGGTTGGAGCACTCATATTCGTTATCCTAAGCATTCTGCTTGAGGCATTAAGAAAAAATTTTCCGGAAATGACTCTGACTCCCACGTCTTATGAATATCTCTTCTCTACCTTGCGAAATATTTCTTTTATATTCCTTGCACTCTTCTTTACTGTTTTTATATTTCTCGTATTCAAAAAGCGGTTTGGGCTTCTCTGCTCGGTATTTATCACCTTAATGGCCGATAGCTTCATAGCCTTTGCCGTTGGGGCTCTGCTTATGATGGTATCAACGGTCATGAGCACGAATGCTCTCGGTATAACTGCCATTGAATCGATATATACGTATCTGCTCGGAATGATGACAGCGATAGTAGCAGCTATAGCTTTTATCGCATCACTCATAATATTCCTTGCAGTACGTCTTGTGCTCTACATAATATCAAAAAACAAAAAAGCTTAATATAAATTCAGTGCGTTTTTGAAACATCATCAAAAAACTGTCACAATAGTAGCTTATAATACTCTTATAAAAGCAAAAAACATCAAGGAGGATTTGATGATGAATGAATTTGATAACAATGTGAATAATTCAAATGACAATGAAATAAAGAATAGCTCAGAGCAGACATACAGAAGCACATACGCCCCGGATAATACGAGACAGTATGAAGGCACATATTCTTCCTATCATACCTCAGGCAACGGCTTCTCAAATGCCCCTGCGGCGCAGAGAAAGTCCTCTCGCGCAGGATTTATAGCTCTCATCGTGTGTGGATTTATTGTAGTCGCCGTATGCTTCTCTATGATAGGCTTCACAATAGCGAAAACGAACCAAATATTGAGCGGTGTTGATACACCTGTCCGTGAAGAACTTGCAACAGGCCCCGCCGATACGTCGGACAGCATTGATTCTGCATCTGTCGATACCGATAGGGCAAGTGAAACACATCTTGCAACAATAAATAAGACCGAGGGCGGCTCTGTCAAGGTAGAGTACGGCAAGGTCGGCGAGCTGATGACAAAGGCTCAGGCTACAGCACTCGTTAAGGACTCCGTAGTTGAGATAACCACCGAGCAGGTAGTCAAGGGCAACAGCTTTCACCAATACGTTCAGAGTGGCGCAGGAAGTGGCGTTATAATCGCAGCTGAAGGCTATGTTATAACCAACAACCACGTTATAAGCGGTGCAAGCAAAATAACCGTACGTCTCACGAACGGAAATGAATATGAAGCAAAGCTTATCGGAACAGATGCAAGCTCGGATATAGCGGTTATCAAGATAAACCCCGACGAAAAGCTTACGGTAGCAACCCTTGGTGCCTCATCCAAGCTCTCAATTGCAGAAGAGGTAATAGTTATCGGCAATCCTCTCGGTGAGCTTGGCGGAACAGTCACAAACGGCATAGTCAGTGCACTCGCACGTGAAATAAATATCGACGGTGAGAATATGACGCTCATTCAGACAAACGCCGCTGTAAACCCGGGTAACTCCGGCGGAGGAATGTTTAACCTTTACGGCGAGCTTGTTGGCGTCGTTAACGCAAAATCAAGCGGAAGCGATATTGAAGGTCTCGGATTCGCTATCCCGATAGATACAGCCTACGATATTGTTCTTCAGCTTATGGACTACGGTTACGTAAGGGGTAGAGTTGACCACGGTCTTGAGCTTCTCGATATAAACGACCTCTTTACTGCCACATCCTACAGAGTAAGCTCACTCGGTGTTTACGTTCTTGAATCAAAGTATACCGAGGAAATAAAGAACGGAGACAAAATAGCGTCTATAAACGGTCATGAGGTCTCAACCTCTGCCGGTGTAAAGGAAGCTCTTTCGGGCTGTAAGGTAGGCGACACCGTTAACGTAACGGTCGTTCGCGGCGGAAGATTCACCGACGTAAAGCTGACGCTAAAAGAGCTTGTCCCGGAAAACTCCGAAAACGTATCTTTTGAATAAAATCCAAAATCGTGGGGGCGAACCTTGCGGTCAGCCCACAAGGTCCTTGACCGCCTGCGCCCCCTATTTTTCAATAAGGAGAAACGATGTACAACATTCTTGTAGTTGACGACGAGGCTCGCATTAGAGAGCTTATAACAAAATACGCCGTTTTTGAGGGGCACACGGTGACCGAAGCCGCTGACGGAATGGAAGCTGTGCTTCTCTGCCGCCGTGAAAAATTCGATATCATCATAATGGATATTATGATGCCCGAGCTTGACGGTTTTTCTGCCTGCAGAGAAATAAGAAAGATATCAAAAACGCCTATCATAATGCTCAGTGCACGAGGCGAGGAATACGATAAGATAAATGGATTTGAGCTGGGTATCGACGATTACGTAGTTAAGCCCTTTTCACCAAAGGAGCTTATGCTTCGTATTGAGGCAATAATGAAAAGAGTTCTCTCAGCTCCAGGTGATTCACTTCGTCCCGAGAATGAAATTATCGAATTTGACGGCGGTGGGCTCCGTGCGGATATAACGGCAAGGCTCGTATACGTTGACGGAAAAAGAGTTGAAATGTCACCAAAGGAATATGACCTTTTCTTCTACATGCTTCGCAACAAAAATATTGCCCTCTCCCGCGAAAAGCTTCTGAATGAAGTATGGGGTTACGATTTTTACGGAGATGCAAGAACACTTGATACGCATGTAAAGCTTCTGCGAAAAAGTCTCGGAGAGTACAGCAAATACATAGTGACTCTCAGAGGTGTAGGATACCGTTTTGAAGCATAAGCGAAAGGATTTTAAAAAATGAAGGAAAGCTTTTGCAAAGAAGATAGCAAAAGAGAAACCACAAAATATCGCGGAATGGGCATCAGGTGGAACCTGTTTGCCTTTCTTGCGCTTTTTACGGTTTTTGTTTTACTCGTTGTATATATATTTCAAGTGTTGCTGCTCGCCCCCTTTTATGAAAACGAGAAGAAAAATGAGCTGAAACTGACCGCTTCGGTAATAGAAGCGAATATCAAAAGCGATGAGTTAAAGAAAACCATATATACTCTGTCCGGTGATTATTCAATATGCGCTATCCTATATGATATTGATAAGGGGCATGCAAAAGAGCTTGTAAGCAGTCACATATCAAGCGGTTGCGTTATTCATAATATAGACGCAAGAAATTTTGGCGGTCTTTATAACAAGGCGCTCGCATCTGACGGAGAATATATGAAAACTTATTCTCTTGATGCCCTCTCAAGTACTGTGTACGTCAAAACTATAAATGATGATGGTAAAAATTACGTTCTTTTTCTCAACGCCGACCTTGCACCCGTGAGTGCTGCAATAAAAACTTATACGATGCAATTCAGATGGATATCCCTGATACTTCTCATCGGCGCACTTATATTATCCTTCTTTATGTCGAGAGTGGTCGGAGCTCCTATAATAAGACTCAGCAGATCTGTAGGAAGATTCGCCAAAGGAAAATATGATGAGGTCTTTGACGGTAACGGCTACAAAGAAATAAGAGAGCTTTCAGATGCGCTTAATTACGCTTCGGACGAGCTTTCAAAGAATGATGCACTCAAAAAAGAGCTTATAGCAAACGTTTCGCACGATCTTCGCACCCCACT
>SVUB01000007.1 GCA_015063495.1 Oscillospiraceae bacterium | reverse complement strand
GGCGGCGGTATCAACCCAAGAACGGCGATCGGACAAAGGGCGGACGGTGCGATTTTACTTCTCGTCGTCAACGGCCGGCAGATAGACAGTCTTGGTGCAACGCTTGATGATCTCATTGAGGTGATGCTCTCCTTCGGTGCGGTAAACGCAAGTAATCTTGACGGTGGCTCGTCCTCCCTTATGAAGCTTGACGGAGAATATCTCAACACAAGCTCCTATATCCTCGGCGGCGAAAGAATACTTGCTTCTACTATACTTATTAAATAAAACAAAGGTCGGCTCTTATGAGCCGACCTTTGTTAGTGCTTATTTCTCTTCATTTGTGTCTTTTTCTTCTGCTTCCTGCTGTTCCTTTTCGGCGTTCTTCTCGGCACGGATTTTATTCTCCTCCGAGCTTTCTCGCTTCTTCTCGTCAGCAATAGCTTCTATCTCTTCCTCGGTGCACTCACGCTCCATAGCGGCCTTGAACTGGTCATTATCCATGCTCTCGTGCTTATAGAGGTACTCTGCAACGAAATGGAGCTTATCCATATGCTCCTTAAGGTACTCGACACACTTTTCGTATGCGGAGTCGATAATAGAACGCACCTCGTCGTCTATCTCTGCCGCAGTCTTCTCGGAATAATTCTTACCCGAGCTGAAGTCACGTCCGAGGAATACCTCATCACTGCTATGCTCGCTTCCGTAAAGCACCGTACCGAGCTTTTCGCTCATACCGTAGCGCTCTACCATCGCACGTGCTATCTTCGTAGCGTGCTGGATATCGCTCGATGCACCGGTTGAGATATCGTCAAGCACAAGCTGCTCCGCAACTCGGCCTCCGAGGCTCACGATGATATTGTCTATCATCTCGTTTCTCGTCTGCACCATCTTGTCTTCTTCGGGAACTCTTATAGTTACACCACCTGCATTTCCTGCAGGGATTATCGTAATATGCTTAACGGGATCGGACGTGGGGCAGAAGTATGCCGCAACTGCGTGGCCTGCCTCGTGATACGCACAGAGCTTATTATCCTTTTCACGTCTCTGTTTAGCCTTCTTCTGAGGTCCCATGATTATCTTCATATAGGAATCCTCGATCTCCTCCATACCGATAAGCTCCTTCTTACGTCTTGCCGCAAGAAGCGCCGCTTCGTTTAAGAGGTTTGCAAGGTCAGCTCCTGTAAATCCGACAGTCGACTGTGCTACCTTGCGGAAATCCACCGCCGCCTCAAAGGGCTTATTCTTTGCGTGGACCTTGAGTATCTCCTCACGTCCCTTGATATCGGGATAACCGACGGTTATCTGACGGTCAAAGCGTCCGGGACGGAGCAGTGCGGGGTCAAGTATATCGGGGCGGTTCGTCGCCGCAATAACTATAATTCCTTCATTTGAGCCAAAGCCGTCCATCTCAACAAGAAGCTGGTTGAGCGTCTGCTCTCTCTCGTCGTGTCCGCCGCCGAGACCTGCACCTCTGTGACGTCCGACTGCGTCTATCTCATCTATAAATACTATACTTGCAGGAGCTTTTTTTGCGGTATCGAAAAGGTCACGAACTCTCGATGCACCGACACCAACGTACATTTCAACAAAATCAGAACCGGATATTGAGAAGAACGGAACGTCAGCCTCACCTGCAACTGCCTTTGCAAGAAGTGTTTTACCCGTACCTGGAGGGCCCACGAGCAGAACGCCGTGGGGGATCTTTGCACCGAGCTTTGTATAGCGACGGGGGTCTTTAAGGAATTCAACGACCTCCTGAAGCTCCTCCTTCTCCTCATCTGCACCTGCAACGTCGGAGAAAAGTACCTTTTTCTTATCGGCAGAAGCCATTTTTACACGTGCCTTGCCAAAATTATTCATCTTTCCGCCGCCCTTACCGACTGCCTGGTTCATAACGAATACCCAAAGCACTATGATAAGGATGATTATTATAGCGGACGGCAGAAGCGAGAGCCACCAAGGATATTCGGTTGCAGGCTCGTAATCGTATTCTGTGAGAATACCCTCCGCCTTCTGTGCGAGGATAAGCTCTCCGAGATCATTATAGAAAAGGTTGAGATTACTTAGCTGGTAACCTGCCTTTGTATCATCGGAAAGTGTGAGCGTAATGTAATTCTTCTCGCTCACCATAAAGCCTGTGACCTTTTCCTCCTGGAAATATTCGACCACCTGGCTGTAATTATCAAGCTTTTCGATCTTCTCCTCGGTCGTTCTGAAAATCTGCGTCACCGCAAAGATTATCACGGCAATAAGGACGACGTAGAAGAGTATCACCTTAAAATTGTTTTTCATCTATGCTCCTGTCCCGACCTCTGTCGGTAAAAATTTGATCTAAGTATTTATTTTCCCTCGTAGACCTCGGGGCGAAGCACGCCCACGTAAGGAAGTGCTCTATACATCTCATCATAATCAAGACCAAAGCCTACCACGAATTTATCGGGAATTATCTTGCCCGTATAATCGGGTCTGAATTCCACCTCACGTCTCGACGGCTTATCAAGAAGTGTGCAGGTACGGACGCTGTGCGCTCCCTTGAGCTTGAGGTACTCTGTCAGATGCGAGAGAGTTCTTCCGCTGTCGATTATATCCTCGACAACGATGATATCTATATCGTTCATATCCTTGCGCTGAAGGTCAAGGTGTATATTGATGCTTCCCGTGGTAGCGGTTCCCGCACCGTAAGAGGAGACCTTCATAAAATCTATCTCAACGGGCAGGTCTATTCTCTTCATAAGCTCGCCCATAAAGACAACAGAACCCTTAAGAATGCAGAGGAGAAGCAGTTTCTTGTCTGAATTCTTATAATCACGGCTTATCTCTTCCGCAATACGTGAGCATATCTCGCCTATTTCTTTTTCGTCTACCAGAATTTCCGCAATATCCTTATTCATAGTCAATGCCTTTCAGTTTCATCCTCGAAAAGTGTTATGCAAACCCTTTCGGAACAGTTTTTATTTTTTTGAATAGCGCCGTCACGCACGGCAATACCCGGGATGAGTAGTATTCCTTCATCATCACAGATTATCGGGTAGCTATCTCTTTTATTTATCGGGATCTTCCTCTCGGAAAGCAGCTTACGCACGTCCTTGGTCATGCCCGAGGTGCGTATAGTATCTCCCGCAAGTCTTCCTCTTGCAAAAAGACTACCCTTTATTTTATCAGATAGAATTTCCGCTTGTGTAAATAACTTGTAAATATTTTCCTTACCTGTCTGAATATCAGGTGTAGTTTGTGAAGAAACGGTGGAGTTAAGATACTCAAGACGGATAATATAACCTCCGCCTATAAAATTATCTCCGAATAAAAGCTCCTTTTTGGCGAGCGCCTCTCTTTCCTTGCTTTCTCTGCTATCAGCAGAAAAAACAAGCTCATTTGAAGCAATCTCAGCCTTTAGCCTTCCGGGAAGCGATACCGAAGCACCCTCCCTGCCCTCTCTTATAAGAGCTGCAACAGCTTCTATATGAATGCTCTCAAGCATCTCGCCCGAGTGCATCGCATAAAGAGAAGTGATAACACGGGTAAATATTGGTTTTTCAAGAGAAGCAAGCGCACCTATATGCCTTGCGCCCTCTTTTTTCAGATAATTTTCTGCGATCTTATCAAGATAAGCACAGTCGGCACGTAGATTTTCGCAAAAACGCAGTGCCGCTTCCGCTGCCTCTGGGTTTATTTCCCTGAGCACCGGCATAGCCGTTGCTCTTATGCTGTTTCTTGTATAAGCTGTGTCGGCATTTGTGCTGTCATAAACATATTCTATGCTTTTTTCCTCGCAGATATCAAGGATCTCGTCCTTTGTTAGGGAAATGATCGGTCTTACTGCAAATCCGCCGCCCTCAAGCTCTCGCACGGGCGGAATACCGCAAAGGCCTCTTGCCGCACTGCCTCTTGCAAGTCTGAAAAGCAAAGTTTCAAGGTTATCATCTGCATTATGAGCGGTGCAAAGCACGGGAATATCATTTTCTGCCATTACACGTGCAAAGAAATCATATCTGACGTCTCTTGCCGCACCCTCAATGCTTTTTCCCGTCTCTTTCGCTATTCTCGGCACGTCTGCATCAAGAACAAATAGCTTTATGCCCTCTTTTTTGCAGACACTCACGCAGTGGTCTCTATCTCGCAGGGCTTCATCACCCCTGATACCGTGATTTACGTGAGCCGCAAAAAGCTCAACTCCCGTTTTATCACACCAATCCTTTAGCAAATAAAGTAAGCAAGAGGAATCCGCACCGCCCGAATACGCCACAAGAAGGGACGATGGCATACCGTGGGCGCCTATTCCGTGTGCTTCTTTTCCGCAAAGAAAACCAGAAAGAATAACGCTCGGTGACGTAAAGCCGTGGGTGCTCTTTTCTTTAGCCATTTCTCGCACCGTCCTGGGAAATCGAACGGAATTTCGTATATTTGCCTATCCAGCCGACCTTTACGCTTGACGTTGAACCGTGGCGGTTCTTTGCCACGATTACCTCGGCAGTATTTGCCTCGGGTGCAGGCTCGTCGCCCCCCTCACCGTTCTGATAATACTCGCTTCTGTAAAGGAACATAACAACGTCCGCATCCTGCTCGATAGAGCCCGAATCACGAAGGTCGCTTAACATCGGCTTATTATCCTTATTCTTCTCCGCCGCACGGTTAAGCTGTGCACAGCAGAGTATCGGAACCTTGAGCTCCTTTGCCATAAGCTTTATCGAGCGGGATATCTCCGATACCTCTTGAGCACGATTATCGCTCTTACGGTCACTCTGCATAAGCTGGAGATAGTCGATTACAACAAGTCCGAGGTTATCAACTCTACGGAGCTTTGATTTCATTCCCGTAACGGTAATGCCGGGTGTATCGTCGATAAGAATATTACATTTTGAAAGCTCGCCTGCGGTATGAGCCATAGAATCCCAATCCTCGGGAGTAAGCTCACCCGTACGAAGCTTATGCGAATCTATCATCGCCTCACTCGATACGACACGGGTAACGAGCTGCTCGGTCGACATCTCGAGTGAGAAGATGCAAACCGCCTTACCTGTGGACTTTGCCACGTTCGTGCCTATATTAAGAACGAATGAAGTTTTACCCATACCGGGGCGTGCACCCACGATTATAAGGTCGCTCTTTCCCATCCCGGCAAGCAGATAATCCACTCCCGCAAATCCGGTGGGAACGCCCATCGTCTCCTCTTTATTAGTATTGAGAAGGTGGAGGCGGTCGTATACCTGCATAAGAGCGTCTCTTATGTGAGTAAAGTTCTTTGTCTCTCTTCTCTGCGCAATATCGAATATCTTCTGCTCGGCGTTACCGATGATATGCTCAACGGCATCCTGCTCACTGTAAGCGGTGTCGGAAATATCCGAGCAAACTCCGATAAGCTTGCGAAGAAGGCTCTTCTCCTTTACGATACGAGCGTAGTCCTCTACGTTGAGCGCATTCGGAACTACCTCTCCGATAGTGCGTATATAGTCTTCACCGCCCGACTTGTTATATATTCCTCTCTCCACAAGCCTATTGACAAGCGTTACGATATCTATCTCGTTGCTTGCCATATAAAGGTCTCGCATAGCGTGGAATATCTGCGTATGCTCGGTGATATAGAAATCGTCCGCATCGACGACGTCCGCTATTTTATTAAAGGATTCGGGGTCTATGAGTATCGAGCCGAGCAAAGACTGCTCCGCTATCATCGAAAAGGGTAATTTCCTTACAAGTTCCTCATTCATACTAAAAAATCCTTACCTTATTATGTCCGTTTTGCCGCCGAAAAACACAGCGGTCCTGATGTAAAATTTTATATTATTTCTCGGTTATAATTACGTTTATCTTGCCGACGATCTCGGGATAAAGCTTTACCTCGACAGTAAAGGAGCCGAAAGACTTAAGCGGATCGGCGAGAACTATCTTTCTCTTGTCGATAACTACTCCGTGAACCTTCTCAAGCTCCTCGGCGATATCCTTTGAGGTAACAGAGCCGTAAAGACGACCGTCTCCACCTGCGGTTGCACTGAATTTAACAAGTATTCCCTCAAGTTTCGCGGCAATATCTCTTGCCTCCTGCTTCTCAACCTCTATTTTGTGAAGTCGGGAAGCCTCTCTGTTCTTCATCTCGTTTATCGCTTTATTATCTGCAGGGATAGCAAGTCCCTTTGCTATAAGGAAGTTACGGCCGTAACCGTCGGAGACCTCTATCATCTCACCCTTTTTACCCTGAGCCTTTACGTCCTGTGTAAGAATAACTTTCATTTTGTACCTTTCTCCCCCTTTTATTTTGAAGCAGTGATCCCGGGGCAGGATATATTAAAATCTTTTATTGTTAAATCTCTTCGTCCTCGGTGTGTGTCGAGCTTGCGGGAGCCTTTCCGTCAACATTTTCGCTCATAAATCGCTCAACGTTTGAAAGCACAATACTCTCAAATTCGGCAAGAGGAATATCCTCGCTTCTCGCACCGGCATTATTGAAGTTACCGCCGCCGATCTCCGAAAGAAGCTCGGCACAGTTGATTATATTGTTATTTGAACGTGCACTTGCGTTTATTCTGCCATCTCTCTCGGCTATAACTATTGATGCAAGCACATTTTCCATAGTGAGAAGCCTGTCTGCAACTCTGCCTATTACTATTTTCGTTTTCGTCTCGTCCTCAAGTCCTCTTCCACGGCAAAATGCGATTCTGCCTCCGCTTATAAGTCTCATAGACGAGCCGAGCGCATATTCTGCAGAAAACGTCTCGTAATCAGCCTCAAAGAACTTCTTTGCTCTCTCGGCGTTTCCCGAACAACGGCTCAGATACTCTGCCGCCGCATAGGTCTTACCGCTTGCATACTGCGTGAAGTTTTTGGTATCAAGCATTATACCCGATAGAAGTATAGTCGCTTCCTCTGCCGTCGGCTTTGAGCGATGAAGCGATATTTCAAGAACTCCCGAGATTATCTCGGAAACCGATGAGCAGGACGGGTCTATATACTCAAAATCAGATGGTGCGGTATTCTCGTTCTTTTCATGGTGGTCAATTATGACAGTCTTACCGCCCGTTGTTTCACGAAACGTCTTATATAGAGACGGGCTCTCCATATTCGAAACGCAGTTTACGTCGGTAACGATAAGAAGAGTGTCGCTCTTTGCGAGCTCCATAGCCTCGCTCTCACTAATAAACCTGCCCTCATATTCTTTGTTTTGTCTTATTTCCTCGGTAAGACGGGCAAAATTCTCGTCCTCCATATCGTTTATCACGATATGCCAATCCTCTCTTACGTCAGAGGCCAGCTTTGCAACTCCCAGTGCACTTCCGATGCTGTCATAGTCGGGACGGCTGTGTCCCATTATAAGAACCCCGCCACTCTCCGAGATAAGTCTGCGTAAAGTATTGCCTATACGTCTGTATTCCGACGTTCCGACAGATACCTGACGGCGTCTGTCACGACCAAATACCGTAAGCTCACCTGCGGTGTTTATTACCGCCTTATTTCCGCTCTTTCTCTGCTCAAATGCGACATCTGCATTCTTCATTCGCTCAGAAAGCGTTGCTCCCGTTGCGGAAAATCCCATCGATACCGTAAGCTCGTCCTCTTTTGTCGAAATGGCTTCTCTTATAGTATCAAGAATCGTAAATTTCTCTTTTATAGAACGGCTAAGCGACGAGAGCGGCATCATAATTATGAACTTTCTCGTCTCGGGCTCATATATAAGTCCATCCTGGTGCACCGTCCAGTCTGTGAGTATCTCTCTGACCTTATCCGACGCCTCTTTTTCCGAAATACCCGAAGCGTTTGAAAAGGCGGAAAGGTCGTCTATCTCTGCTCTGCCCATCACGATGGTCTCGCCCTCAAGCTTTCTCGCAACGGAAATGAGCTGCTTTTTCTCCTCTGTAATGTCAACAAGTGTTGTAAGGTAGTAATAACCCTTTGTCGGGTCGCTTGTCTTCTTGGGGTCGCCGATGACGGTCTCGGTACTCTCGATAAGGATGTGCCTTACCCCGTCCTCGCCCTCGTCGATTCTTCTCTGAACCTCTACTCGCTCGGATGCAGAGCGCTTTATCGTCTCGGGGGTAAGGAACGGGAGAACGTCCTCTACCTTCGGCATAAGTGTAAAGGTGTTTTTCTCAAAAATCGATTTTGCAGCATGGTTGTATTTAACTATAATGCCCGTAGAGTTCGTAATAATGTAGGGGAAGACCATATTGTCAAGCATACGGTCAAAGCGGTGGAGCATTATCTCGTGTCTTTTAGTAGTTCTTCCGACGATTGCGAGGCTCGAAATTATTACAGCCACGGAAATAAAGTATATAAGAGTTGCAAAAACGAGTATAGAGAACGCCTCTATCTTCGCAAAGGAGTGAAGCATCCAAGCGCCGCCAAGCAGGAGAACACCTGCACCCGTACAGAGAAAAAATGCAAGCGGATAATTAAAATAGGTTTTCTCAAGCCCACGAGCTCGTCTACTTTGGGATTCATTTCCCTGAGTCTTGTTATTTACGTCATTATTCTGCATAAGGGTATCTCCTCCTTCTGGCAGTTATAAAAGTAATATTTTATCCTTTTTTGGAGCTCTTAAAATTCTTTTTAAGTGTGTCTACCGTTCCCAGCACCGCAAGGAAAAGGATAGCGAGGTCGGTAGCGAAGAACACAAGCGAGACAAAAAGCATAAGCGGAAAGCATCCTACCTTTACCATATTACCCTCTTTCTTTGGGAGCACGGACATAAGGCCGACTACCGCAAGTGCGGGGAGAAGTATTGTGCTAAGGTTATTAAATACGGCGAGATAAACGCTGTCTCTTGCCGCAAAAACAAGTGCAAGTACCTCTGAGAGCGCAAAAACTATTGCTGTTACGGCGGTGACCTCAAATTCTGTGTCCTTTTTCTCAAGCTTATGGTAAAGGCCAAAAATCCTGCAAAAAGCAAGCAGCGAAAGCTGAGAAAAAAATGCGGCAGATGCAAACGTGAGTATTAGCATTGAGGGGAGAAGATTGAAAACTCCGTTGACCGCACCCTCAATATCGATATCCGATATCTCGCTTCCGTAAAGCTCTGCCATCTCACCCATACGAAGCTCCATAGCCTCTATAAAGCTCTCACGGGCAGAATCAATGATGGCAATAAGGTCTATATCTCGAAGTGAAATATCCCAGATAAATAAATTCAGAAGTAAGACCGCCACGCAAAATACGGCAAGTCCAAGAGCAGCTGCAAGTATTGCACCTGAACGCTTTGCTCCCTTTTTCATCGAAACGGCTATTATAAGTCCTCCGACAAACGGAAAGAGCGACATAAGAGCGTTTGGAACAAGCGAAGCTCCAAGCCCGCTCACAGCAGCACATATGCCAAACACAGATGCAACCGAAACTGCAGGCGGAACAAGCGCCAATCGGGGCGAATCAAGACAAAGCAAAGCTAAAGCTCCGCCAAGAATTATATAAACAAGCATCGAGAGCATTCCTGCGCCCATAAACACAACGGCATCATCAAAAACTGTTCCGAGATAGTTCCACACGCCGCACATTATCATAAAGAAAGTCGTACCGACAGTAAGAGCTGCCTTTGCGGCAGTAGAAAGCTTTTCCGGCGGAGTTTTGGGCGCATGGGGAGGAAAATCCCCAAAGGAACTTATATTATCTTTATTTTCACCCGATTTTTCATCGAAATTACCGAAATTCACGCATGCCTCCAAGAAAGAATAATACTCCATATTAATATTATCATATTATTATACCATATAAGGTAGCTTTTGTCAAATAAATAATAAAAATATCAGTCCTTTAACAAAAAAATCTGCCGACTCGTTTGAGTCGGCAGATATATGAGTTTAATTATTATTCGCCTGTATGTCTGAGAGAAGGATACGAAGCGTAGGTTGTATTGATGTTGGAAATTACAGCATCCTTATATGTCTGGATCGTAGACGCAAGAGAGAGCTCATTCTTTGTTACAAGATCTGAAATAGCAGTCTGAAGGTCTGTTGTCCAGCCGTAGAATACTGCTGCTTCCTGACCTCTCGTACCACGTACGAGTTCAAGAACGTCGATAGACTCCTGCTTACCGAGTGCCTTCAGAGATACGTGGATATCGTAGTATCTGGGAAGGAGCCCCTTATAGGACTCGTATGTAAGGTAGTCAACGATAGTACCTGTTCTCTCAAGGTTAACGTTGGTGGAAGGAATGCAGAATGCAAGACAGCCGGTAAATACGCCTGACTCGTAGTTCTCCTGTGTTTCATCGAACTTAGGCTCAGGGAGAAGACCGAAGTTGCCTTCCCACTCACGGAGCATTGTTGCACCCTTAAGCTCTGCATGGAGGAACATTGCTCTGTCAGCCATGAATACGCTATAGTATCCGTCAGGATCAAGGTCCTGAGCGCTTGCAGTAAGCTGGAGACCGTTCTGAGGACCGTAGAAGTTGATAAGCGACTCCCAAACAGAGAGGAATCTCTGGTCGGTATCTGCTGTGAACTGATACTTGCCGTCCTCACCCATGGAGGTGTACTCACCGCCCATAGAATAAGCAGTACGAACTGCGTTACCGAAGTCAACCATACCGTATCTTGCGTTACCGTATACGTCGAATGCCCAGGTAGCGTCACCGTTAAGGTTAGCAGCTACGGAGCAGTACTGCTTGAGCTGGTCGAATGTCCACTTGCCGTCAAGAGCCATCTGATAAGGAAGCTCAAGGTTAAGCTCCTTCATCATATCCTCGTTGAAGTACATGCACCATACGCCTTCAAAAGCCATAAGGTGAAGGTCGCTCGTTGCGTAGAAGAGTCTGTCTTCAATTATGTTTCTCTTGATAAGGGGCTGGTCCCACCAGATCTGGTCCATATGAAGCTCTTCGATCTCCATAAGGTCGTAGAAGAGGTTCTCGGAAATGATGGGAGTAAGGCTGTTTGTGGGGATGTACATTGCATCGTATACGTCCTCGTCGGTAAGGATGAGGTTCTTTGCAAACCTAGCGATATCATTGTAGGACTGGAATTCCTCGCTGATCTCGATGTTGAATTCCTCTTCTACAGTGAGGTTTCTCTCATAGCAGGTATCGTCAAGAACGTCACCTGTGAGATCGGGGTCGATGTAAGTGTACATATAAACCCAAGAAGGTGTATTAAGGAATGTAAACTTATATCCATTGTAGTCTACGTCCTTCTTATCACCGGTAACGTAGGTCACGGCAGTAAGCGAGGGATCATAGGTCTCGATTACTTACTATCCTCGATTTCCTTGGAGCTGAGAGCGATCTCTTCCTCGGTATCTTCCTCGGTATCATTGCTGCTTCCCGTACCGCCGCAAGCTGCGAGCAGAGCTACGGAAAGAATCATGACAAGCGCAAGAAGAAGCGATAAAATTTTCCTTGACATAATTTTCTCCTTTTATAAAAAATAGTATCGGTGGTTGTTTTTTACAGCACAATTGTTAACAATAATGGTACAAAATTGTGAACTCAATGTCTCTCTCGCAAAAAAAGCCTTTTTCTTCGGCACTTTCAACATTTTACACACACAATTTTGGTGTATAATAAACAACGGTCAAAAAGGCTTCTTCTGTTGCTTGCACCAAATGCGCATAACGAGTCTGTGAGGCAAAAGCTTGGTAAAGAGGACCTGTGCTCTCACAGGAAAACCGCAAACCGAGACGTCCTTCCCCTTTTTCATATCACGAAGTGCCCTGTCTACCACCTCGTCAGCCTCGTAATATCTATTGTAATAGACTATCGTATCATCGGTAACGGCACGGTCAAAAAACTCTGTCTTTACCCATCCGGGCGACACTGCCATCGCACGTATTCCTCTCTCAACAAGCTCTACGTTGAGTGCCCGTGTAAAACTGAGAACGAACGCCTTGGTTGCGCCGTATACGTTTATATACGGCACGGGCTGGAATGAGGAAAGCGAATCTATTTCGTATATTCTTCCGCCCTTTGTCATATAAGGAAGTGTGTCGTAGGTGACTGCAACAAGAGCCTTTACGTTAAGGTCCACCATCTCGAGCTGTGGCTCAAGCGGCATAGCTGTAAACGCACCGAACCGTCCGAAGCCCGCACCGCAAACCAGAACCTCGACCTGCGGCTTTTCAGCCTCGAGCAGATCTCTGTATTCGGTATAGGATTCAGGCCTTGTAAGGTCGAGCGGTATTGCTTTTACAGGAGCTCTCAGACTTTTTCCAAGCTCCTCGAGCCTATCAAGACGGCGGGCTATGAGCCATATCTCATCAAACGACTCTGCTCTGTCAAGCTTTTGTGCAAAGCTGCGTCCCATTCCCGAGGATGCCCCGGTGATAACGGCTATTTTCTTCATAGATACACCTCCGAGTGAATAAAATATGTAAACAAATTGGAAATTCTGCAACAAAACCTTTTAATCGGTTTATTTGTGTGATATAATATGGTTTGCGAAACCACATCAAGGAGTCATTAATAACGTGAGTAAAAAATACGAGATAGGAATACCTAAATATACACGGGGCGAGGAGATATTCAACATGACAAGCCATATAGTCGGCGGCGGAATAGGTGTTGTCGTCACGGCTCTGTGTGTAATTTTTGCAGCAATACGGGGAAACGCATGGGGAGTCGTCGGATGCAGCATCTACGGCGCCACTATGATAATACTTTATACCATGTCAAGCATCTACCACGGCTTAAATCCCACCCTGAAAGCAAAAAAAGTTTTCAGAGTTATCGACCACTGCTCGATATATCTTCTGATAGCCGGCACGTATACCCCGATAGCGCTCTGCACTATAAGAGAAGCAAACGCTCTCACCGGCTGGATGATATTCGCCGTGATATGGGCGATGGCAGCGCTCGGTATCACACTAACTGCCGTAAATCTTGAAAGATTCAAGGTCTTCTCGATGATATGCTATATCGTTATGGGGTGGTGCGTTATCTTCTCCTGGAAGACAACGACGGACGCCCTCGGGCCTGCAGGCACTGCATTTCTGCTTCTCGGCGGAATAGCTTATACCGTGGGTGCCGTCATATACGGCTTTGGAAAAAAGCTCAGATATATGCACTCGGTTTTCCACCTTTTCGTGTGCATCGGCTCTATTCTGCAGTTCTTTTGCATATTCTTCTACGTCATATAAGCACGGCGGGGATATCCCCGCCGTTTTTTATTTTACACCGAGTCTCGGGGCAGTATCGTCAAGGGTAAGTATCATTTCGTCAAGCACGAACTGATCTGCTTTTCCGTAGTTTATTATAGAGGAAGCTCCGACACTCGTCATCATATAGGAAAAGCTATAGCCCTCACTACGCAAAGAGTAGAGAAGATCAAGGAGATCCACCGCATTAAATATCTTTTCCTGCTCCGAGAGCAACACAGAAAAGAGATCGCTTTCCGTGTTTACACCAAACGAGCATAGCGCACCTATCTTGCCCGTCTCCGAGGTGAGCTTCAGATACGGCTTCTCGCCCTTGCTGAGCTCTTTCTTATCCGATGTCGACCATCCGCATCCGACGATATCAACGTACTCGTCGCCGGGATAAGCATACATAACGCTTTTTTCGTCGGCATCGCCCGTCACCGCAGGACTGTATACCCAGATAAGATTATCAAGTCCGAGCGACTCGTAATACTCGTAAATATATATCCAGAGGCGCTTTAAGTGCTCAGCGGAGGCCGTATCCTCGCCACTTGTGGCACTGAACCAGAAATCACCCGAATTGCTACCGTGGAGAGGACGGAAAAGAACTGTAACTCCGTTATCCTTCAGTGCCGAGAGGAATAATGCATCTACCGTAAGCTGTGCCTTGAATCTTGCGTTAAGTGCACTGTCCTCATCGAGAAGCTCCTCCCATTTATCCGCGCCCCCAAGAGCTCCATAGCATTTTCCGCCTATGACCCAGTTGCCCGTCGGATTCTCATAGCTTGAGGTAGCGCTGATTATTCCGCCGTCAGCGGCATAGTCGACAAGCTCGCATACCGCACGGCTCATATCGACAGCATCCATCTCTGAAAGCTCAAAGCCGTAGCAACCAAGGTCAATACCGAGCAGGGCGGGATATTTTCCCGTTCCTTCAAGGTAGGTATCAAGAGCAAACGACGGCATAGCCTCTGCGCCAACGAGCTGACCTACAATAATGCTGTTTCTGTCAGCGTATACCTCTTCAAGGAGCACCGTAAGGTCTTCCTTTGAATATATCTTCTCATCCGAGACGTATTTTTCGACGTTATCGTGCCAGGTTATGTTAATGTCCTTGCCATGCTTCTCTGCAAGCTCCTCAAAAAAGCCCTTCTTAAAATATTCCTTTGCCTCGTCTATGCTCTTATAGCTTCCGCTCACGTATACCGTTCCCTTGTCATCGACCGTAATGCTGAATTTATTTGCTGTAAGTGAGGTATTTGAAAAGACTATGTATCGGCTGGTACTGCTTGAGAGCGTCTCCGCTATCTCTATCCTCTCTCCCGCTATAACGTCGGAAAGAGCAGTCTGAACGTCGGTTATATCAAGCTCCGGGTCATGTGAATAAAGCCTGTATTCACTAAGGGGCATACCCTCAATAGAGATGGAGTTTATAAGATAGGACTGAACGTACCTGTACTCTGTTTTCGGGTACGAGAGAGTAGACTGATATACGTCTATATAGTGCTCGATGAAATAATCGACCGCCGCCATAGTGGAAACTCCGCTTCCGCCCGCTATAACTATCTTTTTGCCGTCCTTTTTTATAACAAAATCGTTATATCCGAGCCCCTCGAGAGCTTTTTGCGACTCGACACGGTTCGTATCGCCTATAAGTATCTCTTTTTCCTTTTCCTTGTGGTCCTTATCGAGCCAGTCCGTATTCGGAGCAAGGGTTATACCGAGATTTTTCTCGATAGTCTTGCGAAGCTTTACAAGCGCTTCCTTCTCCTCGTCGGAGCTGAGGTCTCCTCTCACGAGCACGTAATCGGCAATGTCTGAGAGAACTGCGCTTTCCTTATTTTCCTCGTCGGTAAAGTCATACCCTCCGTCGTTTTTATCTATGAATGAACAGGATGTCATAATAAGTGCGGCAAGAAGCGCACAAAGAATGCTGAATATTCTTTTCACTTGCATAATAGCCTCCGTTTCATTTATTTAGGCACTTTATTTTACCACATTTTCACCCTTTTTGCAATAGATTTTGTAAAATGAAAAGGTGCGCACCGCGGTGCGCACCTTTTTAATATTTTAGGCCTTGCCTGCACAGCCAAAGAGCTTCATCTTCTCGATAGCTGCCTCTTTGATAGCCTCAACCTTCATATTTCTTGCTTCAAGATATCCGATGCCCTTATCAGATGCTTCCTTCATTGCTCTCGAGCCTGCAAGGCAAAGGTCGGTAAAGATATTCATCTTTGCAATGCCGTCTCTTGTTGCGTTTCTGAAGTCATCGTCGCTAAGGCCCGATCCGCCGTGAAGAACAAGGGGAGTATCTGTCGCCTTTCTGATCTCACGGAGTCTCTCAAGATCAAGCTTCGGCTTCTTCTTATAAGCGCCGTGAGCAGTTCCGATAGCGATGGCAAGTGCGTCAACGCCTGTGTCGGCTATGTACTTGCAAGCCTGCTCGGGAGTGGTGTAAAGCGAAGCGTCGTTTCCGTCCTCTGCGTCTGCCTGTCCGACGTGACCTATCTCACCCTCAACGCTTGCGCCAAAGGAATGAGCTATCTTTACTACCTCACGTGTCTGCGCAATATTTGTCTCATAATCGCCTGCAGAGCCGTCGAACATAATGCTCGAAAAGCCAAGCTTAAGAGCCTCCATGCAGCGGTCAAAGGTAAGACCGTGGTCATAGTGAACGACAACGGGTACGCTTGCTGCCTTTGCTCTTGCAATTATAGAAGGAGCGATAAGTGCAAGCTCACCAAAGGGGAGAAGGACCTCTGCGGTGCCTATGATAACGGGAGATCTTGTCTCCTCGGCTGCTGCGATAACGCCCTCTAACATATCGGAATCGGTTGTATTGAAAAGGCCTACGGCATAGCCGCCCTCTCTTGCCTTCGGAAGTACGTCATTAAGATTTACCAGCATTTTTTAACCCTCCTCGATTACTGTTTCTCTTACTATTCTCTTATCTGTGAAAACGTCTGTCTCGTCGGTGCTCTTTGTGGAGAACTCGGAGACTACCGCACCGTCCTCACCGCCGCAGAACCAGTGCTTTGTTCCGGGCAGGTCTGATATGGCAGAAGAACCATTTCCTTTGCGCAAACACGCTCGGTGTTTATATAAACGCAAAGCTGAAGTCCTATCTCCTTGACCTTTCCGAGGCCAAAGTCGGCAACCTCGATGGGCTCATCCTCACGAACTACGATGTTCGCCTTCCTAAAATATTCTCTTGCGAGCTTTTGCATGCTTTCGTATTCTGTTCTTTTCATTTTACTATCCTCCCTATGTTAAAAATTCAATTCTTTTCTGTCAAGAGTTTTTATCATATCCATTATGTCGGCACGTGACTTCATTCCGCTGATGGAATCCTTTGCGGAAAGATTGCAAGCTGCCGCTCCCGAGGCAAATTCAAGGATGCGCTTGTCGTCAAATCCCTTGTAAAGTCCGTAGAGACATCCTGCGGTAAATGCGTCGCCTGCACCCACGCTTCCCTTTATATATCCCTTTGGAAGCTGAAGCGAGGGAACTGCGGTAAACTCACCGCTCTTGTCAAGTATAAATCCCGCCTCAGAGCAGTGCACAATGACCTTCTCCTTAACGCCGTACTCAAAGAATTTTTCCATGGTACACTTAATATTAGCAATATTCAGACTGCCGTCATCGTTGCGGGGCGAAAGTCCCGTTACCATACCGCTCTCTATCTCGTTCATCGTTGCGTAGCTGCAGTATTTAAGTGCCGGAATGACCTTTGTCGCAAAGCGGTCGCCCTCCTCGCTGACAACGTCGATAGAGGTCTTTATTCCCCTCTCTGCAACGTCGTGCAGAAGTCTTGCCATCTTAGTGCCGTATACCTCGTCCTCCTTATCGAGTGCATCGAGAAGAAGTATGTAGCCTACGTGGAATATCTCACAGTCAAGATTATTGATATCTATATCGTCCTGTGAAAATTCAGCATTCGATCCTCTCATATGAAAGAACGTACGCTCGCCTGTCGAGACCTCGGTCATTACGTTGCTGTAGCTTGTGGGCGAGTCGGCAGATACCTTGACACCGCTGACGTCAATGCCGTATTTCTTCATCTGCGAAACCACGAATCTTCCGAGATCATCTCCGCCGACTCTTCCCACAGCACAAAGAAAGAGCTCGGGGTCAATAACCGCAAGGTCTATGATGGTGTTCGGCACCGCTCCGCCACTGCGTTGTGCGTTTCAAGTATTGTCGCAAGCATATTCTTCTGCGGATAGCGGTCTATCATATTGATGACGTCAACGAGTATGTTACCTGCGATAACTATTCCCCTTGAGCTACCCTTCATAAGATAGTCGACCGATACGCCGAAAATGTCGGAAAGTATAGGAAGCTGTGTTATCTCGGGAAAACCCGCTCCTCTTTCCCATTTGCTTATCGCCTTGTCGCTGACGTTAAGCCTTGAGGCAAGCTCTGCCTGTGTCATCCCCTGCTTTTTTCTGAGCATACAAATCTTTTTTCCAAAATCAACAGAATTCATATCGCACCTCCTGTTCTTTACCTTAATTAAATACGCTTCCGTAAAAAAAGTAAACCTACTTTGAGAATATTTATAAGCTAAGAGTTTCTTTTCGTCTCCACTATTAGTAGATTGAGCTTAAAATATTTCCTTGCAATTTTTATATATTTATGATATATTAAGTATATAAAGAAATTCGCTCCGAGAGGTGTTTTATGATAAAGATCTTCCATTTTGCCGACCTTCATCTCGACAGCCCGTTTGCAGGGGGCGACATAAAGCGCAGTGAAGAAGGCAGAAAAAGGCTAAGAGACGTTTTTTTACGTATGATGCGACACGTAAGAGAGACGGGATACGATATCGTTCTCATTCCCGGTGACCTTTTTGAAGATGGGTACGTAACGAACGAGACCGCAAATATGCTCCGCAGTGAGCTTGCCTCACTTGAGTGCCCCGTATTTATCTCGCCGGGAAATCACGACCCATATCACAGAGCAAGTCCCTATGCCTGCATAAGCTTTACGGACAATGTGCACGTTTTCAGCTCTGAAAGTGTGGAAAAGGTGGATATAGGCAAGCTCGGAGTCAGCGTTTACGGCTATGCCTTTACCGATTCTCTTTACAGAAGCTCTCCCCTTGCGGGAGTAGCTACCGAGCCCGATAAAATAAATCTTCTCTGTGCCCACACCGAGATAAATACCCCCCTCACACCTTATGCACCGATGTCGTTTTCCGATATTGAATCGGCAGGTTTTACTTATGCCGCTCTCGGTCACGTGCATAAGGCACCCGACCATTTTACAACGGATGGATGCGCCTGCGCTTATTCAGGCTTTGGTGAGGGACGTGCCTTTGACGAGATCGGAAAGGGCGGTGCTCTCTCGGTAACTATCTTTGAGACGGGTGAAAAGGCAAAAATAAGCATAGAAAAGCTCAGCTTTTCTTCATACAGCTTTGAGATCCTCCCAATAACTCTTATGGGTGCAAGAAGTGACGCAGAGGTTGCGGATATTATCGAGAACACCCTTCCCGGCACTGGATTCGGTAAAAATACAGCCTTAAGAATAGTCCTTGAGGGTGTGACAGACGGAGATTACAGGCCGAACGTCACAGAGCTGCGAAAGAGGTTTGCGAATGCGCTTGACTATCTCGAAATAAAGGACAAGACCTCACCCGAGGGAAGCTATGCGCTCCTGCGTAAGGATTCAACTCTCAAGGGCGAATTTTACAGAGCACTTGAGGATAAGCTCACCTCAGGCGACGAGCGTGAGCGTGCGGTAGCGGTAACAGCGCTCAGAATAGGAATTGCCGCACTTGAGGGACGGGATATCTCGGTATTCCTTCCATATGAAAACGAAAACGAAGGAGAGGCGTAAGGATGCAGATACTAAGTCTTAACGTAATAGAATACGCCTCGATGAAAAACAGAAGCTTTGACCTCACCGCAGGACTTAACATAATTGAGGGTGAGAACGAATCGGGAAAAAGCACGCTCCTTTCGTTTATAAAATTTATGCTCTACGGACTTCCGAGACGCTCCTCGGGCGAGGTCGTAACCGAAAAGGAACGCAGCTTTTCCTGGGATAACGGCGTTGCGGCGGGAAGCATGACCGTGCGCCTTTCTGACGGCGATTACAGAATAGAGAGAAGCGCCAGAGACGGCGTCAGAGGTGAAAAGCTGAATATTATAAGGCTTTCGGACGGTGCGCCGGTACATAAGGGCGAGATTCCCGGTGAGCTTTTTCTCGGTGCTCCACTCTCGGTTTTTGAGAGCTCTGCTTGCGTAAAACAGCTCGGCTGTACAAGCCTTGACGGTGCAGAGCTTTCGGGTGCGATAGAAAATCTGCTCATTTCCGCCGATGAAACTCTCGACACCGAAAAAGCTTCATCGAAAATAGACTCCGTGCGCAGAAAACTTCTTCACAAAACGAAAAAGGGTGGCTCTATCTACGAGCTTACTCTGAAAAAGGAAGCTCTTGAGACACGTCTTGAGGATGCAAAGCAGAAATCAGGCAGGATAATGGAATACGAGTCCTCTTATGAGAATCTCGTAAAGCTCTGCTCGGACAGCCGTGCACGGCTCGCAGAATCAAAGATTCTTTGCGACGCACACGACCGCCGTCAGCTCCTTATAAAAATCGAGAGCATGAAAAGTGCACGAGCACGCACCGAGGCTATTGAAAAAGACATCTTAAGAATCAAGAATGAGCGTTGCCACGGCGGATTTATACCAAGCTCCGATTATCTTAGAGAGCTTGCTCTCGCAGAAAAGGATTTTGCGACTCTTTCCGCAGATTTTACCTCAAAAAAAGCGGCGCTGAACGATGCCGAAAGCATAATCCCCCATAATAATGAAAAATCGAGATTTGTTTTCGATATAGAGGAGCTTGGCGGCAGAGACGTCATATGTGCAGAGTATAAAAAAGCAAAGAAAACGAGAGAAAGCAGTAAGGCGCTGGGAATAATATTCCTTATCCTTGCGCTCTTAAGCTCTGCTCTTATTGCTCTCTCAGTTCTCCCCATTACTCTGCCTTCATTCCTTTCTTTCCTTGCAAAAGGCGTTGTTTCGTCTGTTCTTATATCGGCAACAGCGCTCCTTATAGGTGTGGCGGTATTCTGTTTTACACGTTCACACGCAGGCGCGGGGAAAGAAAAGAAGATAAAGGATACGTTTTCACTCACAAATGACGTCAGCGCAGAAGAACTCTACTCATATCTCGGTGAATGTATTGAAGCGGACAGAGTGGAAAATGACGCAAGAAACATAATTGACAACGCAAAGAAGGAGCTTGCCCTCTCGGATATGCGCCTTGGGGAAAGCCGCCAAAGACTTTTCCGTCTTCTCAGCACAGTCGGAAAGGAGCCCGATATCACTCTCTCACCAAATCAGATATCCTCGATTTGTGCCGAGGTCATAAAAGATTCATCCGAGATATCAGCAGAGCTTGGCGAGCTTGAAAAGGACCTTGCGAAATACAAGGCACTTCTCGAAGAAAGAGAAAAAGAGACGACAGAGCTTGATGAGAAAGAGCTAAGTGAATCTCTCACCCCCGAGCTGCTAAAAAAGCTCTCGGAAACGAACGTAACCATGCTTCGCAGAGAATACGATTTCCTGCGCTCGAAGACAGAGACGGCAGAGCAGAAAAAATATTTTTACGACAGAGAGCTGATAGGTCTGCGTGCGACTGCTGAAAATCCCCTGAAGGTTGAAGCACTTCTCGATAACACACGCAAACGCCTTAATGAAGAAATATATGCACACGATGCGCTGACCCTTGCCTTTGATACAATAAAAGAGGCATCGGAATCGATGAGGAGAAACGTAACACCCCGACTTCGTGCACACGCAGGTGAGATAATGGGTATTCTCACGGACGGCAAATATACCGAGCTTGGGATCTCCCCCGATTTCACGATAACCGTAAATGCAGGCGGTATAACACGCCCGATAGAAGCATTAAGTGCGGGAACCCGCGACGCAGCTTATCTTTCTGTGCGCCTTGCTCTTATCTCGGTCCTCTACCGAGGTGAGCGCCCACCGATGCTTCTTGACGAGGTGCTCTCGCAGATAGATGATAAGCGTGCCGCAGCGGTACTTAATATGCTCTCAAAATACTGTGCTGACGGAACACAGTGCCTACTCTTCTCCTGCCACACACGTGAGTCGGGAATGGTAGATGCAAACGTAGTTAAGCTTTAAGAAGGTGAGGTGAAAGCCGCTATGCCCATAAAGGATATCCCCGTAACAAAGCTGAAAAACGTAGGCCCTGCAAGAGCTGCGGCTCTCTCACGCATGGGTATAAATAAGGTCGACGAACTCCTGCGACTCTATCCACGTTCATACCAGAACAGAGGAGATATAAAGCTTCTCTCAGATACCGGGGACGGTGAAAAAAGTGCGCTTCTGCTCGTTATCGCAACCGCTCCGAAGAAGGCTCTTATAAGGCGGGGAATGTCCCTGCTCAAATTCAGAGCATACGACGAGAGCGGAACTGCCGAGATAACCTATTTTAATCAGGATTATCTTGCAGATAAGTTCAGCGTCGGCGACGTTTTCCGTTTTTACGGAAAAGTAGAGCGGAAAAGCAGAGCGTCGGGAAAGGATAGCTTTTCTCTGTCCTCTCCGATAGCAGAATTTGCCGGAGCAGCGCCGGAGGCACTCCCTCCGCTCGTCCCGATATACCCTCTCACTTCCCCACTTACTCAAAATATAGTTTCAAAGCTGACAGAAGACGCTCTTGATTTGTATCTCTCAGGCTCCTACGCTGATCCGATCCCTGCAGAGGTACTTGTCGAAAATGAGCTTTCCACAAGGAGCTTTGCGCTAAAGAATATTCACGCCCCCACCTCGCTCTCCGCACTCGCAGCGGCAAAAAAGAGACTTATATTCGAGGAGTTTTTCCTTTTTGCCCTCGGGCTCTCGATAGCGGGAAGAAGGCACTCAAAAGAGGGCACAGCACCCATTCTTGAGGGTGATATATCACCCCTTATTTCACTTCTTCCGTACAGCCTGACGGGCGCACAGATACGTGCAATAGGTGAAATAGAAAAGGATATGGCAAAAGACGTGCCGATGCAGAGAATACTCGTCGGTGACGTAGGTTCGGGAAAGACAGTATGTGCAGCCGCCGCTATGCTCATAGCTATACAGAGCGGAAAGCAGGCGGCACTTATGGCCCCGACCGAGATACTTGCCACGCAGCATTTTAACGATCTTGAGCCCTTATTCAGAGAGCTGGGCATAAAGGTATCACTCCTGACAGGTTCGACCACCGCCGCAGAAAAACGAAAAATATACGCTTCCCTATCCGAAAAAAATGCAGAGAACCGCACCGACATCGTCATCGGAACTCACGCACTTATAAGCGAGGGCGTAGAATTTTCGGATCTTGGGCTGGTTATAACAGACGAGCAGCACCGTTTCGGCGTCAAGCAACGCTCTGCCCTCACAGAAAAGGGCAAGCACGCCCACATGCTCGTAATGAGCGCCACACCTATTCCCCGCTCTCTTGCTCTCACCCTTTACGGCGATCTTGACATCTCCTTAATAGACGAAATGCCCCCGGGCAGGCAAAGAGTAGACACCTTTGCTGTCAACGAGAGCTACAGAGAACGTCTTCTTTCCTTTATTGAAAAACAGACCGGCGAGGGCGGTCAGGTGTATATCGTCTGCCCCGCAGTTGAGGAAAAGGAACAGGACGATGAAAACGAGGGCGACATTACTCTTGACGGAATTGCGATCGGAGACGAGCTTACCATAGACTTTGATCCCCCTAATAAATGCTCCCCACCGCTTAAAAGTGCGGTAAAATATGCAGGCGAGCTATCGGAGCGCTTCCCATCACTTAATATTGCTTTTGTTCACGGAAAAATGAAGGCACAGGAAAAGGATTTGGTCATGGCCGACTTTTCCGCAGGCAAAATAGACGTTCTCGTCTCGACCACAGTAATTGAGGTCGGCGTAAACGTGCCTAACGCCTGCCTTATGATAGTTGAAAACGCAGAACGCTTCGGTCTCTCACAGCTCCACCAGTTAAGAGGGCGTGTAGGCAGAGGAGAGAGAAAGAGCTACTGTGTCCTCGTCTCCGACAGTGACGGAGAAAAAGCAAGAGCAAGACTCGACACGATGAAAAATATGTATGACGGCTTCGCCATTGCGGAAAAAGATCTCGCAATAAGAGGTCCGGGTGATTTTCTCCAGAACTCGTCGGGTGGTGGGATACGCCAGAGCGGTGGACTTCGATTCCGCCTTGCGGATATGTGCACAGACGGAGACCTGTTTACGTCTGCATTTACGTCTGCCAGAGCACTTCTCGCTTCCGACCCGGAGCTTTTACGGTTCCCGGAGCTTCTCGGAGAAGTAAAAGATCTTTTTGATCTTAAAGGAAATATGTAAAGACAAAAAAGGCTATCGCTTATGCGATAGCCTTTGATGTACAGCAAGTAAAATACGTAATTTCTAAATTACTTGATAGTAACTGTTGCGCCAGCCTCTTCGAGAACCTTCTTAAGAGACTCTGCTTCGTCCTTGGAAACGCCTTCCTTAAGAACCTTAGGAGCACCCTCAACGAGTTCCTTAGCTTCCTTAAGGCCGAGACCTGTTGCCTCACGAACGACCTTGATAACGTCGAGCTTCTTAGCACCGAAGGATGTGAGCTCTACGTCGAACTCAGTCTTCTCCTCAGCAGCAGCACCGGGAGCAGCAGCGCCGGGAGCAGCTGCAACCGCAACGGGAGCAGCAGATACGCCGAATTCCTCCTCAAGAGCCTTTACAAGATCAGCGAGTTCAAGAATAGTAAGTTCCTTGATTTCGTCAAGGATTTTGGTTGTCTTTTCTGTAGCCATTTTAATCTACCTCCGAAAATAATAATAGAATATTTTTTCTTTTTTAAGCTACGCCGCATGGGCGTCTGTAAATTTGCGAGAGAAGCGAGGAATTAAGCCTCTGCAGCCTCTCCGCCGTCCTTGTCGATCTTTGCCTGGAGCACGTAAGCCAGTCCGTAAAGAGGAGACTGGAGGCTTCCGAGGATCTTTCCGATAAGAACTTCCTTCGAGGGGATATCTGCGAGAGAGATAACGGTGTTCTTATCAACAACCGCACCGTCGAGATAACCTGCAAGGATCTCAAAGGATTCGATCTTCTCAGCGTACTGCTTCATTACCTTTGCAGGAGCTACGGGATCGTTTTCGCTGATCGCGATAGCTGTCATACCGGAAAGGTACTGCTTCATTTCGCCGAGACCTACCTCATCACAAGCTCTGCCTGTGAGGGTGTTCTTCATAACCATGTACTTAACGCCGGCACCTCTGAGTGCTGCACGAAGCTTTGTATCGTCCTCAACGGTGATACCGCTGTAGTTAACGAGTACGCCTGCGGGCGAGTTCTTCAGAAGCTCTGCCAGGTCGCTAACGGTCTGTTTCTTTTGTTCGAGTATTGCATTACTGGGCATTTCATTTCACCTCCCATTGTGAAAAATCAGACTTTGCAATATAAAAAAATCTTTCTCCGCAAAGGCAACTCCCTAAAAAAGTGCGCGCGAAGAAAGATCATATAACAAAATAATATTCAAGTTATAAATCATTCCTCGGCAGGAGAGCTACTTGCGCCGCCTTTACGGGAACCTGCTGTCTTAGGATAACGGAGGTATTATATCACACCAAAATATCTTTGTCAAGTGTTTTTTCAAATTTTTTCTGTTTTTTTCGATTCTATGCAAAAAGAGACAAATCTTACCGCTATGTAAATGCCAAAACCAAGCACTGCGATATGGTATACAAGGTATTCTTCCTTTATGAATATTCCCGCAAAATATGCGATGATGCCGGGGACGGAGCAGACCGCCGTAAGGCAAAACGAGACGAGCGAGACTGCGCTATATGCACGGGGAGCGGCATTCCCGAGTGAGAAACGAAGCTCAAGAAGGAAATAGAGCATTACCGACATAAGTGTTATCTGAAGAAGAAGCTTGTTGGGGCTGTTCATCGTCGTGTTGAAATCAAAATAGGTCTTTGCAAGTATCATAAGGATAAAAAGGATAACAGCGTATCCAAAATAAACGTGTCCCTCTCCCCTATCGGTCTTTTTCGCAATAACAAGTGCAAAATAGATTACGGAAAGCACGCCGAATATCATAGTGAAGGCATCAATAACTGCGCCCGTTCCGACAGTTGGAACACTGTAAAGCACGGTATCACCCATCATTCCGAGAAAAACGTAGAAGGCGGGGACAGCGCTCGTTACGAGTGCAAAGGCAGCCGCTATGCGGAGCGAGAGCGTCCCGGCGCTCAGTGCAAGCTTCTTTTCCGCAGATCTCGGCAGGAAAAAGAGCATAGATATAACACCGATAATAGTCGGTATGATCATGGCGTTAAATAACATCGGCAGAAGTGCACCGCTTCTGTAGTAGCCTATTTCACTGTCATAAACGGTATAGAGCGCCAGCGTGCGCAGTACTATACCTACTATGGCAAGTACCGCAAAGGCTGCTGCATATCTTGATAAATATTTGTAGGATCTTTCCATTCTTATCCTCCTTAAAAGGTCTCCTTATATAATATAAGGATGAAAAGCTTTACTGACCGAATTCAACAAGCTGAAGCTTGCCCTCGTTATGCTCAAGAGTTCTCGTGATAAACCACTCGCTCTTGAAGAGAAGGAAGTTGCGTCCTCTGACGTCCTGAACCCACTCTGTCTCGTAAAGGTCGAGAGTTTTCGGGTCTACCTCGTTTGCGATTCGGCGGATATACTGCCATGCAAGCGGACGGCGAATGAATTTAACACCGTATTCGCTCTCCATTCTCGCCTCAAGCACCTCAAACTGAAGCTCACCTACAACGCCGACGATAACTCTCTCCATACCGGCCTCGGGCATAAAGAACATCTGTATCGCACCCTCTTGAGCTATCTGCGTCATTCCCTTTGCAAACTGCTTACGCTTCATACTGTCGACCTGCTCGACAACGGCAAAGCGTTCGGGTGCAAAGGTAGGTATTCCCTCGAACTTTATCTTCATCGACTTCTCGCACACGGTATCACCGATAGAGAATATTCCCGGATCAAAAACGCCGATGATGTCGCCGGCATACGCCTCATCAATTATAGCTCTTTCCTGTGCCATCATCTGCTGTGGCTGGGAAAGCTTTATTTCTTTACCGCCCTGAACGTGCATATATTCGGCACCCCGCTCGAATTTACCCGAGCAGATACGCATAAATGCGATCCTGTCTCTGTGTGCCTTATTCATATTTGCCTGTATCTTGAAAACAAATGCCGAAAATCCGTCCTTTGCGGGATCGAGAATAGTAGCGTCCTCGGTCTTTCTCGGGAGGGGGGCTGTTGTCATCTGAAGAAAATGATGAAGGAAGGTCTCAATACCGAAATTGTTGAGCGCAGAGCCGAAAAACACGGGGCTGAGCTTGCCGTGGCGTACCTTTTCAAGGTCAAAATCAAAGCAAGCACCGTCAAGAAGCTCTATCTGCTCCGTCAGATCCTCTCTGTCGTATGAACCTATGAGAGAATCAAGCTTTTCTGTGTCGCTAAGGTCACATTCGATAGCGCCGAGACGCTCTCTGCCCTTGTGCTTATCCGCATAAGAGAGAATAGCTCTCTTTTCTCTGTCGTAAACGCCCTTAAAATTAACACCGCAACCGATAGGCCAGTTCATAGGGTAGGTTCCGATGCCAAACTCCTTTTCAAGCTCGTCGATGAGGTCAAATGGATCCCTTGCCTCATGGTCGAGCTTATTTATAAAGGTAAATATCGGGATATCTCTCATTGCACAAACCTTAAAGAGCTTGCGTGTCTGAGGCTCAATACCCTTTGCAGCGTCAATTACCATCACTGCACTGTCGGCGGCCATAAGAGTACGGTAAGTATCCTCGGAGAAGTCCTGGTGTCCGGGAGTATCAAGGATGTTTATGCAGTATCCGTCGTATTCAAACTGCATAACGGAGGAGGTTATCGAAATTCCTCTCTGCTTCTCCATATCCATCCAGTCGGAAACGGCGTGACGGTCTGCCGCCTTACCCTTGACCGAGCCCGCAGTCTGTATCGCACCGCCGTAGAGAAGGAATTTTTCCGTGAGCGTCGTCTTACCTGCGTCAGGGTGCGAGATTATCGCAAAGGTACGCCGTCTGTTTATCTCATTCTGTAAATTGCCTGCCATATTTTTATATCCTCATTAAAAAATTGTCATACCTTATTATAATAGCACATTTTTCCGATTCTTACAAGTATTTTTGAGATTTTTGTTACGTTATTTAAACTTACGAGTCAATTTTTTGCCTTTCAGATAAATATTTGGTACATCCACAATTAAATGCTAAAATCATTGACAAAATTGTGCAAATGTGCTATAATATAGTTGTAAACATTGTTAAATGTGCCATATAGTGCAAAAATGAAATTTAAGACAAAAACTTTTGGCTTATTTTTTGTTTTTCTAATGGTTCACTGGATTTGTTTCAAAAATTTCAACAAGTTTTGGAGGGAAAATGAAAAAAAACAGTCTTCATTCAATTTTCATTTTAATGACAGCTATCCTTTTTGCCGCCGTGCTTCTTTTATCAGTCTCCGCTTCGGAATATAAGCTGACCGGCGACTCTCACACCACTCTCAGAGGCAACACCGTCGATGTCACATTTGATCTTGAAGCACCCGAGCTTATTGCGGCGCTCAGATTCGAGGTTACATATGATGCTTCTGCGCTGAAGCCCATATCACTTAGCGGCGACCCAATCTATAGCTCTAATATAGAACAGCCCAGCTTTGATTCCGGTGTCGGAACGTTTAAGGTGTTTGGATATGACATAGAAAACGGAGTCGGCGACTCTGTCATCACTTTCGAAGTGCTGGACAGCGCTGCGGCGAAAACCTATGACATCTCTGTTTCCGTCCTTGAGTGCACAAATAACGATTACGATTATCTCACTCTCGACGTTGTGAACGGAAGCATCACGGTAAAAGACAAATTTGATGTCAGATACGATGCAAACGGGGGAAGCAACGCTCCCGACCCGCAAACGATCTACTCCGGCGATACTCTGACACTCAGTACCGTCACCCCCACCATTACCGACCAAATGTTTAAAGGATGGTCAACATCTCCTGACGGCAAGGTTGAATTTGTACCCGGTCAGGAAATCGAAATCAAGGGCGATCTTTACCTTTATGCGGTATGGTCCTATGATTTTAACGGAGCATGCGGTGAAAATGCAACGTGGAAAATCAACATCAACGTGGGCGAGCTTATAATCAGCGGAAGCGGAAGCATGGATGATTACAGCGCAAACAATCCTGCCCCCTGGAGCTCTATCGCTACCCACGTTAAGACAGTCTCGATCGGTGATAACATAACAAGCATAGGAAGTAATGCTTTTTACGGATGCAATAACCTTACAAGCATACACATCCCATACCTGGTAAACGATATCAATGCCGATGCTTTTGCCGGATGTGATAGTCTCGCAACCGCATACGTCTTCGAAAACACTTTTGCACACACTTATTTTACCGAGAATTATCCCGAGGTTAATCTCGTCCTGCTCCAGCTCGACATTAATACTGTTGCAGAAGGTTTTATGACCTTTGACGGATATCAGGTAAGAATGGTTGAATATAACGGTCTTCGTTCCATATTTGTCGTCGACCTCACAAAACTGCCGAACATAAATAAATACGGCTTTGAAGTGGTCGAATACGGTACGCTTGTAGCTTCCGCTGAGAAGCTCGCACGCAACGGCGATACGCTCACAGTTTCAAAGAACGATTCCGGAATGTACAATACCCTTCCATATGCAAGAATGGTTACCATTATGCGCAACGGAGTTTATGAGGGAAAATTGCTCGTCAAGAACAAGACGACCATCAAGTATGCGTGCACAGCTACAAATCTGAACATAGATACCTTTGATAAAAATATCAATATTAGAGGCTATATGGTACTTGAGGATGCTGCAGGAGAGCAGTATGTGCTCTACTGCGATTACGCAAATCCCGCTTATCGCTCAGTCTCTCTTGAACAGATATGCAGTATGCTTGCGATAAAAGGCATGGTAACAAAAGAAAACTGCATCAGCTATGCACAGTCGCTCGAATTCAGAAGAAAGAAAGACATGACGGATGCAGACAACGAAATCGAGGGTGACAGCTTTGAAATCTGGCAGGATATAAACAGACTTGATCGCCCGTTTGATGAAATTACAGTTGAAGGTGTAGATCTCGCCGATTTCAAGACCTACGCAGTCCCCGAAAGCACAACGGGCTCTATCTCGTATCCTATTCTCTCCGAGGTTAGAAGCATTATGAATGCAAACCTCAGAGAAGCAGGTGGTTTTGAACTTAAGACAGCAACCTCTCTTGAAAACGGAAGTCATTACGTTATCATTGAGGCAGACGAGGTAGCCGACGTTGATTCCTACTCTATAAGAATTGAAAACGGAAATATTTATCTCACCGGAAGCTATGCTTCGGTTAAGGTGGCAGCAGAAAAGCTTACAACCGACCTTATCGGATACGTAAAGGGCTCTACCGAAAAGGGCCTCAAAGCAAACCTCACAGCGGATGACTCGATCAAAGGATCGATGAATCTTACTGTTCCTTATAACAGATCAGAGCTTCTTCAGCTGTTTAAGGATGCTTATGAAAACGATGATATGATCCTTACCGGCACTCATACTTGGAGTTGGTCGGGTGCAAACGGAAAGGACATACAGGTTACAGAAGAATGCTTTGAATCAGTAGGCTTTGACACTTCCGTAATACTTGAGCTTGACGTAGGCTCCTATAGCCCACTTTCCGCGGCAAACAACGGTGTGGATAAATTAGACGATTATACGCTCTCATGTCTCGTATCTGAAGCAAAGGATCACGTTTCAAAGGGCGGAGTTATTGCGGTCTGCGCTCACTTTATAAACCCCACAGGTGATTACGGTCCTTTCGGTAGTGAATACTACGGAGATATCGGCGGAGACTGGAACGCATACCTTATGACCACAAAGAATACGTCCCAGAACAGGACTCTCCACCAATCGATAGACGGAACTATCCGCCTTGCCAAGGCACTCAATGACAACGGTATTCCCTTCCTCCTTCGTCCCTTCCACGAAATGAACGGCGACTGGTTCTGGTGGAGTATAGGTGGCGACAATATGTCCGCAAGCTCCTTCAAGCGTCTCTGGAATTACCTGTATAATGAGATTACCGAGGTTCAGGGTGTAACCGAGGCACTTTGGGTATATGCACCTAACGCTCCTTACGGACCTATAGATGTTATGGACGCTTATCCGGGCAACGAGTATGTTGATATTGTAGGTATGGATGCATATATAGGCGGTGACACGACTTCCAAGTATAACGAAAACGGTTTCTGGGATAAGCTTATGGCAACCGGTAAGCCGGTAGCATTTACAGAGTTCGGTGTTCACGATAATTATATAATTGAAGACGAGAACGGCAACAGGACTTATAATTACACAGGTGCACAGATGATTGCTGAGCTGAAGTCCATGATAAACAACGGCCACAAGTTAGCTTATCTTGAAACGTGGACCTGGAGTATTATGATCTATCTTGAGGATGCAGATGCATTTATGAATGATCCGATAATCTATACCCGCAGCGAAATTATGGATTATTGGAATACTCACTGATCTAAAAATTAAAAACCTTTTGCGGAGCTCTACCTACGTAGAGCTCCGCTTTTCATATTCAGACAGTCGCTTGTATTGACTTTGTAATCCTTGCGTGATATTATAATACGTAAGACTAAATGCTTTAAGGAAAAACAAATGAAGGATCTATGTAATCTGTGCCCAAGAAAATGCGGTGTCAACAGAGCAAAAAAACTTGGCTACTGCCGTGCACCGAGGGAAATAATGCTCGCGCGTGCGTCCCTCCATTTTTACGAGGAGCCGCCGATAAGCGGCACTCACGGCTCGGGAACGCTCTTCTTTTGCGGCTGCAACCTCAGGTGTGTCTATTGCCAAAATGCGAAAATCAGCAGAGGAAGCGGCGAGAACGCCGCTCGTGAGGTGAGTGAGGACGAGCTTACCGAAATAATGTTCAGGCTGAAGGCGGACGGCGCTCACAATATAAATCTCGTCACTCCGACGCACTATGCGGATGCGCTTAAAAGAGTTCTGGAAAAAATTAAACCCGATCTGAATATTCCCATTGTATATAATTGTGGAGGCTACGAAAGTGCCGAAACGCTGAAAATGCTTGACGGACTTATAGACATCTTTATGCCCGATTTTAAGTATTTTTCACCCGAGCTCTCGAAAAAATATTCCGCCACCCCCGATTATGCAGAGCGTGCTGTGGAGGCTCTTGCCGAAATGTACCGCCAGGTTGGTCCTGTCACGCTTGACGGCGACGGCATTATGCAAAAAGGACTTCTCGTTCGTCACCTTGTCCTGCCCGGTTGCAGAAAAGACTCGGCGGAGGTGCTCCGCCTTATCGCAAAAACCGTACCAACGGATAAAATATTCCTTAGCATTATGAGGCAGTACACTCCCGAATTTGCGCCGAAGGAAATGAGGGAATTGCGTCGTAGAATAACGAGCTTTGAATACGATTTTGTACTCGCAGAGGCAGAAAAATACGGCTTTAACGGTTTTTCACAAGACAAAAATTCGGCAAGTGATGCTTTTACACCCGATTTTTCGGAAAAAACTTTTTAAGAGGCTGAATAAAATACCTTTTTATTTGCAACACTAATCCCGAAGATTATTTATCTTGGAATTTCAAACGGTAAATTTTCAGAAAGGATGACAAAGCTATGTTAATTGATAGGATCTGTCTCTTACTCACCATCATCGGAGCACTCAACTGGGGTAGCATCGGGCTTTTCAAGTTCGACCTTGTCGCTTGGATCTTCGGCGGTCAGGGCTCACTTTGGGCAAGAATCGTTTACACAGTCGTTGCTCTTGCCGGCATTTGGTGCATCTCTCTTCTTTTCAGAAGCAGAGAAGAGATCGAAGGCCACTCGGATATGTGACAAAAACACGCAAAGAGGCGTCAAGCGAGGTAAAGATACCTTGTAAGATGCCTTTTTTGCGAGTTTTCTAAAAAATATTTGCTTAAAACTTAAATTTTTTTCAAAAAGGTATTGCATTTTAGGAAAAAGTGTGTTATAATATCATGCGTTGACGGCCCGTTGGTCAAGCGGTTAAGACACTAGCCTCTCACGCTGGGAACATGGGTTCGATTCCCGTACGGGTCACCAAGAAAAAAGAGACAGGATTTTATCCTGTCTCTTTTTTCTCATCCGATCTTCTCCGCCACCTTATGAATAAGTGAAGCAAAGTGAGGGTCAATATCCTCACGCTTGAGCCAGTATGAGGGAGTGTTGATGATTCCCTTCTTTGCAAGGACTTCGATGTCCTCCTCATATTCGCTCTTTGCGGTATATGTACCGACCTTATTCGGAATCCCGAGAATGTCCTCGGGATTTATCTTTTTAGAGCCGTTACGCACCTCAAAATGAAGATGCGCTCCAAAAGAATACCCCGTATTACCCATAACACCGAGCTTGTCCCCGGCTCTTACG
>SVUB01000006.1 GCA_015063495.1 Oscillospiraceae bacterium | reverse complement strand
TCCTGCAAGCCGCCTTTATGCTCTCTGCCTTCGTGCGAAAAAGTCCGCACGGACGGACTATCTCCTCGATCTCCGAAAGCTCGCCGTCGGCAAGTGCTCTTGCCGTAGGATATTTTGAAAAAAGCTCACGGCAGACGATATTTACCCTTGCGTCGGTGCACTGTGCAGAGAGCCTCCCCATAACGAGAAGCTTCCACGGCTCGCCACCATACTCAAGCGCGCATTCGGGGGACGGATAGACCGTCTTCAGTCTTTCGACTATGAGTGCCGCTCTTTCCAATTTATGTTTTTTTGATTCTTTTTTCACTTTACGCACCTCTTTTTCACCCCAAAAAGAATATTTTTGAAGAAAAAGCAAAAATTTTATGCTAAAATTTATTATTTTTTACAAATTCCTATTTAATATTGGAGAATTTTATATTATAATATATATCGTGGGTATTTATGCCTATGTTATTATAAATCATTTTACGCATTTTTTCAAGACTGTGTTTTTATTTTTTGAAAGGCAGGTACATATTATGAAGCAGAAGTACACTATAACCATCGCCGATATCGAAATGAACGTAATAACCGAGGAGCCGCCTGAGTTTGTGGATGAGCTTGTCGGCATAATCGACAGAAAAATAAGAGAGATAAACACGGCAAGCCGTCGCTGTTCAAAGAACGAAGCGGCGCTTCTCTGTGCTCTTGACTACTGCTCGGATAAGATGAAGATGCAGAAAAAGATACGCAGCATAGATGCGGAGACCGCACTTAAAAACGCACAGATAAACCGTCTCACGGCAGAAAACGAAAAGCTTCGTGCTCTGCTTGAAAAGAACGGCATCCGCACAGACAAGCTCTGATGGAAAAAAATCAGAAAAAATCTCTCCCCGAGCTTCTCTCCCCTGCAGGCTCACCCCGTGCGCTCTCTGCCGCAATTGATGCAGGTGCGGACGCAGTATATTTCGGTGCTTCCGCTTTTAACGCACGTATAGGTGCTGAGAATTTTACCGAGACAGAGCTTCGGGAGGCATTTGAAACGTGCCACGCATACGGAGTAAAAGCGTACGTTACGCTCAACACTCTTGCACTTGACAGAGAGATAGGAGAGGTGCTTCGTACGGCTGAAAAAGTCTGGAGTCTCGGTGCAGATGCACTGATAGTTGCAGACCTTGGCATAGCATCAGCCATTCACCGCTATTACCCCGATATAGAACTTCACGCAAGCACTCAGATGTCGGGGCACGGCGCCGATGCGGGAAAGCTTCTCTCAAAGTTAGGCTTTACACGAATGGTCCTCGCAAGAGAAACCTCCCTTGAGAATATAAAGGCGTTTGTAGAAAATTCCCCGATAGAAGCTGAGATATTTGTTCACGGTGCGCTTTGTGTTTCGCATTCAGGTCAATGCCTTTTCAGCTCGATAGTGGGCGGAAGAAGTGGAAACAGAGGCGAATGTGCACAGCCCTGCAGACTTCCCTATGAGGGCAAAAACAAATACCCCCTCAGCCTTCGTGACTTTTGTCTTGCCCCCCACGTTCCCGCTATAATCGACAGCGGTGTGGCGTCGCTAAAGATAGAGGGACGAATGAAATCCGCAGAGTACGTTCACGAGGTCACCTCGGTCTACCGCACGCTCCTTGACGAGCGTCGTGGGGCTAATGCGGACGAGCTTCGCCACCTTTCATCGGTATTTTCAAGGGGTGGTTTTACAGACGGATATTTTGTAAAAAGCATAGGTCACTCTATGCTTGGTATCCGCTCAGATGCCGACAAGGAAAACTCAAGAAATATAGATTCATTTGATAAGATAAGGCTGAAGCGTCCCATTTCCCTTTCCGCAAGCTTTAAGAGCGGAGAACCCTCTCTTCTTACCCTCACAAGCGGCGAAAGAAGCGTAACGGTAACGGGCGACGCTCCGTTTGAAGCAATAAACGCACCCCTCACAAAGGAAAGTGCTCTGATTAGTCTTTCAAAGCTCGGTGACACCCCGTTTTATCTGGAGGACGCAGAGATAGATATAGAAGGAAACGTTATGCTCCCCGTATCAAGGCTGAATGCACTTCGCCGTGCGGCGGTCACCGCTCTTATCGGGTCTCCCGTGCGTGAGCTTGAATCAAAGGAGTACTCTGCACCCCAAAAAGGTGGAAAATCTGATACACTTAAAAGTGCTCGCTTTGCTTTCCCCGACCGTATTACGAGTAGGGCAAGAGAATATTTTGACAGAATATATCTTCCCCTTGATAAATATGACGGAAGCACGAACGGAATAATCGTTCCGTCCGTTGTTTTTGATAGTGAAAAGGAAGAGGTTAAGAATCTTCTCTTCTCCGCTAAAAGCAGGGGAGCTGAATATGCACTTGTAGGAAACCTCGGGCACCTCGCTCTTGTAAACGACATAGGACTTACCCCCGTAGGAGACTTCAGACTAAATGTTTTTAACAGAGAAAGTGCAAATGCCTTAACTGATCTTGGATTTGAAGGCTTTATACTTTCACCCGAGCTTACCCTGCCGCAAATGAGAGATATCGGTGGAAAAAGAGCCGCTATAACGTACGGCCGTCTTCCTCTTATGCTTCTCGAAAAGTGTGCAATAAAGGAATTCTCCTCCTGCGAGGAGTGTGCAAAAGGCAAAGCAACTCTTACAGACCGCAAGGGAATCGTTTTCCCTGTGCTAAGAGAATACAGACACAGAAACGTAATATATAATTCCCTGCCCACGTATATGGGAGATAAAAAACAGCTTCTTGACAAATTCGGCATATCAGACCGTCACTTTATCTTCTCAACAGAAGTGCAAAATGAGGTCGATATGATAATAGATGCTTTTGAGGCAGGACTGCCTCTCCCCTACCCCGTCAGAAGAATAAAAGAATAATTTTTGGAGTTAAATATGAGCAACAAGATAAACGTAAAAATAAAGCTATGTAGAGGGATGACCGCCCCTGCATATGCAACCGACGGCTCTGCCGCAATAGACCTTTGCGCGGCACTTGATGAAGGTGAAAAGGTAGTTCTCGCTCCCGGAGAAAGAAGGCTTATCCCCACGGGAATATCTATCTCTCCCGAGACAAGCGGAGTGGTTGCGGTAATCGCCGCAAGAAGCGGTCTCGGTACGAAAAAGGGCATATGCCTTTCAAACGGAATCGGAGTTATCGACAGCGACTACCGTGGTGAGATCGGAGTAGGACTTTTTAACACGGGTAAAGAGGATTTTATCATTGAGCGTGGCGACAGAATTGCACAGATGATGTTCCTGCCCGTTTATGTTGCAAACTTTATAGAATGTGACGAGCTTGATGAGACCGAGCGTGGCTCGGGCGGCTTTGGCTCAACCGGCATAAAATAAGGAGATCAAAATGAGATTTATTCTTGCATCAAAATCACCAAGACGCCGTGAGATACTCGAAAATCTCGGACTCGATTTTGATATAATAACAAGCGAGGCAGACGAATCATTTGAGGACGGCACTCCCCCATCAAACGTGGTAATGCTCCTCTCTGCCAGAAAAGCGGCAGCAGTAAAGGCTAAGCTTGAGGGCGAAGGAATTGACCTTACCGACACCGTAATAATAGCGGCAGATACCGTGGTAAGTGCAAAAGGTGAGATACTTGGCAAGCCCGTTGACAAAGAAGACACAGAAAGAATGCTTCGTATGCTTTCGGGCAGCACTCACTCGGTACTCAGTGGAATTACGGTAATTTACGGCGGTGCAAGTGCATCTGCGTTTGAGGAAACAGAGGTTCGTTTTGCCCCCATGACCGAAAAGGAGATAGGCTGGTACGCACGAAGCGGTGAGCCCGATGATAAAGCCGGTGCTTATGCAATACAGGGCTATGCATCAATGTGGGTAGAGGGTATAGACGGATGTTATTTTAACGTCGTAGGTCTGCCTGTAAATTGCTTAAGAAAGCTTCTCAGACGTGTATTCGGAATAAATCTCTCAGACTTTGTAAAATAAATTCTTTCGGGAAGAAAGGAATAGCTTTATATGAATAATCAGATAGGAATCGACCTTGGCACCGCCAATACCCTCTTTTATATGAAGGGAAAAGGAATAATTTTGCGTGAGCCCTCGGTCGTTGCAAAGAACAGTATAACAGGAAAGGTCGTGTCCGTAGGCTCCGACGCAAAAAAAATGCTCGGTAAGACTCCCGGCACGATAGCGGCATTTCGTCCCCTCAAGGGCGGTGTTATCGCAGACTTTGACGTTACGGCGGAGATGCTTCACCAGTTCTTCCGCAAGATAAATACGGGCGGATTTTTCAACCGTCCGAGCGTAGTTATATGCATCCCTTACGGCGTTACCGAGGTTGAGAAAAAGGCCTTTGAAGATGCCGCATACGACGCTATGTCACGCTCTGTTGCTCTCGTTGAAGAGCCTATGGCGGCGGCGATCGGCTCGGGACTTCGCATAGGCAGTCCGAGAGGAAGCATGATAGTTGATATAGGTGGCGGTACGACTGAGGTGGCGGTCATAAGCCTTGACGGTATAGTCGTTTCCCGCTCGATAAGAGTTGCAGGTGACGAGCTTGACGATGCTATCGTTCAGTATGTAAGACGCCGATTCAATATGACTATCGGCGTAGCCACGGGAGAGGAGCTTAAGAAACGCATCGGTTCTGTGCACTGGTCAGCAGACAGTGCCGAGATGGACGTAAGAGGCCGCAATATGAAAACAGGCCTGCCCTCTACTCTGCACATCACGTCAGCAGACGTGCGTGAAGCAACCGAGGAGCAAATAGACAGGATCATCGACTGCATAAAGAACACACTTGAAAATACCCCTCCCGAGCTTTCCTCTGACATCTACGATTCGGGAATAATGCTTGCAGGCGGAGGTGCGCTCCTGCGTGGACTTCCCACTCTCATAACAGAACGCACAGGACTCAAGGTAACCGTTGCAAACCGTCCTCTTGACTGCGTTGCACTCGGTCTCGGTAAGGGTATAGAGGATCCCCGTATAATCAGAAACGTAATTCTTTCACGCTCAAGATAATAAAAATTCGGAGAATTAAACCTCATGTCTAAATTTTTAAGATCGAGATTTTTCATAATTGCACTTCTCATTGCAATAGTGCTCGTCACAGTTCCGAGCGTCCTCTCGTTTATGGGACTCGGAAGCTCGGTCCGCAGTGCTCTCGGAACGCTTGCAACACCATTTCGATACTGTTTTACGCAGGTAGCACAGGCGGCGGACGGATTTATAAGCTATTTCAAAGAATTTGACGCAATAAACGCTGAAAACAGAATACTTAAAGACAAAAACGCAGAGCTTCAAAACAAGTTAAGGGACGTCGAAGCGATAAAAGAAGAAAACGAATGGCTCTATGCTTATCTCGGCCTTAAACGTGAGCATATAGATTATGAATTTGAATCCGCTCTCGTTATAGGGCGTGAATCCGGCAACTATATGACTGTGCTTACTCTCAACCGAGGCTCTATGCACGATATTGAGACAAATATGCCGGTCGTTACCGAAAATGGCATTGTCGGATATGTGAGCGAGGCAGGTGCAAACTGGTGCAAGGTAGTCACGATACTCGAAACCGCCTCATCTGTCGGAGCATACGTGAAACGCTCGGGCGAGCTTGGTCTCGTAGAGGGAGTTTATGAGTTAAAGGACAACGGTATATGCCAGATGTCATATCTCCCCTCGGATGCCGATATAAAGGTCGGGGATATCATCCTCTCAAGCGGAATCGGAAGCTTTTATCCGAGAGGTCTCGTTATAGGAACTGTAACAGAGCTTGTCCCCGATGAATTCAGTCGCTCTCTTATAGCACGTATAAAGCCCTCGGCAGATCTTACCGATCTTCGCAGAGTAATGATAATAAAGGACTTCAACGCATATACGGAGGACGTCGGAGGAGAAGTGAATGAATAATCAGTTATCCCCCGTCTCCTGGCAGACGATATTCAAAAAAAGCGTGGTTTGGGGAATCTGGCTCTTCCTTCTTGCCGTTATCCAAACGTCGATATTCTCGGTATTCCGCCCGTTTGGTGCGGTGCCAGACCTTGTTCTTGCGTCGGTAATAGCCATTGCTATATACGATAGAGAACGCACAGGAGTTATCGCAGGAATTGTCGGAGGTTATATAGCAGATGCACTCGGAGGATCAGGACTTTCCCTCTCTCCTCTTGTGTATATGCTTTGTGCCGCCCTGTTTGCCCTGCTTGCCTATTCGGTCCTACGCAGAGATTTTCTCTCTTGGCTCATAGGTGTCGCCTGCTCCCTTATCATAAGCGGAATAGCAAGCATCATCTGTGCCTACTCATCGGTAAGTGCCGCTCATTTTACCGCATCTCACATTTTTAGTGAACTGCTTATACCTCAATTTTTCTCATCTCTGCTTATAGGTATACCCGTATATATTCTGACAAAGCTCATCTGGTCAAGATTCTTTAACACAAGAGAGATGGAAGGATAATTTTTAAGGAAAGGAATGAAAAGACAGCTATGCGAAGCAAAAGAATAAATGTAAAAGGCGTCAGCTTCTCCGTAAAACTCATTTTTATAGCCGTCATTTTCATTTTCACGGCGATATTTTACATAACGAAGCTCGCCAATATCCAGCTCGTGAACAGAAGCGAATACACATCAAGCGTCCAACGCACATACTCGCGCACCGTAACTATTCAGGCACAGCGAGGAGAGATATTCGACCGCAACGGCAAAGCTCTCGTAACCAATATCTATACCTACAACCTCAATTTCGATTACGGCTCACTCTCTAAAAACAGCGAGGTGTCGAATGAGGTTATACTGAACGTTGTAAAGGCACTGTATGTCACTGGCAACACGGATAAGAGAACAGAGAGTCTATTCCCTCTTCTCGGCACTTATCCCAACCTGATATATGACGATAATCTGATGTCGCAGGAGAGCTATGAGACGAAATTTAACAGAGTGCTGAAGGATCTCGGATTTAACAAGGATAAAGACGGAAATCCGATCGAAAACACAGCCGAAATGCTCTCAAATAAGCTTGTTGAAAAATATTCTCTTGACGCAGTTGATGATAACGGCAATCCGCTTTATACAAATGAAGAGATCACCGAAATAATGCGTGTCAGATTTGATATGGCGATAAATCAGTTCAGCTCCGTACAACCCTACCTTTTTGCCAAAGACATCGACCTCACACTCATAACTGCTATGAAGGAAAGTGAGCTCCGAGGAATCAACTTCACCGAGGAGGTCACAAGAAAATACGAATATCCCGGATATGCCTCACACATACTCGGCGTGGTCGGTCCTATACACGCAGAGGAGCTTGAATATTACAGCGAGAAAGGCTATAAAATGAACGCCATAGTCGGTGTCAGCGGCTGTGAAAAGGCTTTTGAGGAGTATCTCCACGGCACTGACGGAACCATGGTCATAGAGGAAGACGAAAACGGAAATATAATCTCAAAACGAATCTCAAAGGAGCCTGTCAGCGGAAACGACGTCTGGCTTACGATAGACATTGATATGCAGGTAGCAGCCGAGGACGGTCTTAAAGAAAACATAGAATACATCGTCGACAAGGCAAAAAGCAAGGAGGGCGAGCTTGACGGTGAGGACGCAAAGGTCGGTGCGCTCACCGCTATAAGCACTACGGGCGAGATATATGCAATAGCATCATACCCGTCCTTTGACCTTACAACCTATTATGAAGATTACGCCGCTCTCTCAGAGGACGAGACAAAACCTCTTTATAACCGAGCGCTAAGAGGCCTCTATCAACCCGGTTCCACCTTCAAAGTCGGAGTTGCTCTTGCGGCACTTGAGGAAGGTATAATCACCCCCAGAACAACGATAACCGACAAAGGACGCTATACCTTCTACGATCCGAACGGCCCGAGATGCTGGATATACCTACAAAAGGGCAGAACGCACGGCACGATAAACGTTATCGGCGCTATTCAAGAGTCCTGTAACTACTTCTTCTACGATATCGGCAGACAGCTTACTATCGGAAAGATGAATAAATACTGTCTTGAATACGGTCTCGGAGAAAAAACAGGAATTGAACTCTATGAGGAGACCGGCATACTTGCGGGGCCCGCTTACCGAGACGAAAAGGGCCTTGGCGAATGGTATCCCGGTGACACGCTTCAGGCGGCTATCGGTCAGTCGGATAACCTCTTTACACCCCTTCAGATAAGCTCCTATATTGCAACTATCGTCGGTGGCGGAACAAGGTATTCCACGCACCTTCTCGGAAGTGTAAGAAAGTTCTACACAAACGAGATAATATACGAATATGAGCCTACCGTGCTTGGTCAGGTAAATATGAGTGAAACAAACTATAAAACGATAATGAACGCAATGAAGAGCGTTACCGAAAACGGCTCGGCATCAAGAGTATTCAGCTCCTATCCTATAGCTATGGGAGGTAAAACAGGAACTGCTCAGGTCAGCAAAACGAAGAGCGATAACGCTATCTTTACTGCATTTGCCCCATTTGATAACCCCGAGATAATATCCACTTGCATCATCGAGCAGGGTAATACGGGTACGGATGCGGGATTCACAGTAAAGGATGTTTTCGACTGCTATTTCGGAATTGGGGCTTACGCCTCAAATTAACATAAAAAAAGAAACGCAGATGCGTTTCTTTTTTTGTTTGTTTTTACTCAAAAAATGTCTCAGAAAAGGTTTTTGCATCGGTAATAATGTAAATTTTTTTATAACTATAAAAAAATTATAAAATACCCCTTTAAAAATCTTATAAAAAAGTGTATAATAATATGTAAAAAAGTCAAAAGGAGATATATTATGGCAACCTTTATAAACGACGCTTCCCATACCTTTAACGAATACTTACTTATCCCCGGGTACTCCTCAAGCGAGTGCGTTCCGGCAAACGTAAGTCTGAAGACTCCCCTTGTTAAATTCAAGAAGGGTGAAACTCCTAAGATTACAATGAATATTCCTATGGTCTCTGCTATCATGCAGTCTGTTTCGGGAGATAAGCTTGCGGTAGCTCTCGCTATCGAGGGCGGCGTATCCTTTATATACGGCTCACAGTCTATTGAGGACGAGGCGGCTATGGTAAAGACAGCTAAAAATTACAAGGCAGGCTTCGTTGTGAGTGATTCCAATGTTTCCCCCGATGCTACTCTTGCCGATATAATTGCGCTCAAGGAAAAGACAGGTCACTCAACGGTTGCGGTTACCGATAACGGACGTGCTGACGGCAAGCTCGTTGGTATAGTGACAGGCCGTGATTATCGCGTCAGCCGTATGTCTCCCGATGAAAAGGTTAGTAACTTTATGACTCCTCTTGATAAGCTCATTACTGCAAAAGAGGGCACCACACTTAAGGAAGCAAACGATATAATCTGGGATAACAAGCTTAATTCCCTCCCTATTGTAAGCGAGGACGGAAAGCTCGTTTATATGGTATTCCGCAAGGACTACGATACACATAAGCAGAACCCCAACGAGCTCCTTGATGCAGACAAGCGCTACGTAGTAGGCGCAGGTATCAACACCCGTGACTACGCAGAGCGTGTTCCCGCTCTCGTTGAGGCAGGTGCTGACGTTCTCTGTATCGACTCCTCCGAGGGATTCTCCGAGTGGCAGAAGAGAACGATCGAATGGATCCGTGCAAAGTACGGTGACAGCGTTAAGGTCGGTGCAGGTAACGTCGTTGACGCAAAGGGATTTAGATTCCTTGCTGAATGCGGAGCTGACTTTATAAAAGTAGGTATCGGCGGCGGTTCTATCTGTATCACAAGAGAGACTAAGGGTATCGGCCGTGGACAGGCTACCTCTCTTATCGACGTTTGCGCAGAAAGAGACAGATACTTTGAGGAAACAGGCATCTATATTCCCGTTTGCTCGGACGGCGGTATCGTTTACGACCACCATATCACTCTCGCACTTGCAATGGGCGCCGATTTCGTAATGCTCGGCAGATACTTCGCAAGATTTGACGAAAGCCCCTCAAATAAAGTGAGCATAGGCGGTATATACTATAAAGAGTACTGGGGCGAGGGCTCCGCAAGAGCAAGAAACTGGCAGAGATACGACCTTGGCGGAGATAAGAAGCTCTCCTTTGAGGAAGGCGTCGACTCTTACGTTCCCTATGCGGGCAGCCTTAAGGACAACGTTGCTATGTCTCTTGCAAAGGTGAAATCCACCATGTGCAACTGCGGTGCGCTCACTATCCCCGAGCTTCAGGAAAAGGCTGTTCTTACCCTCGTTTCCGCAACGAGTATCATTGAGGGCGGCGCTCACGACGTAATCCAGAAGGAAAAAAGCAACACAGTAAAATAATTCTTAATTTTTAAGGAGTTGATTATATGAGTTCCAATATGCGTCCCGATTCTATGGAAAGAATCACAACGAAAGCACTTGCCGAAGCCTTCATCGAAGAACAGGTTGCGGCAGTCAGAGCACAGGTAGGAGATAAAAAAGTTCTTCTCGCACTTTCGGGCGGAGTTGACTCAAGCGTGGTCGCCGCGCTTCTTATAAAGGCGATCGGACGCCAGCTCGTTTGCGTGCACGTTAATCACGGTCTTATGCGCAAGGATGAGTCCGAAAACGTAATTAAGATATTCGGCGAGGAGCTCGACGCAAATCTTATATACGTTGACGCTACCGACCGCTTTCTTGACCTTCTCGCAGGCGTAAGTGAGCCGGAGAAGAAGAGAAAGATAATCGGTGCGGAATTTATAAACGTCTTTGCTGACGAAGCGAGAAAGCTTGAAGGTGTGAAATTCCTTGCACAGGGAACTATCTATCCCGACATTCTCGAGAGCATTAAGGCTGCAGAGGGCAAGAAGGCCGTAAAGAGCCACCACAACGTGGGTGGTCTTCCCGAGGACCTCAAGTTCGAGCTTGTTGAGCCTATAAAGCTTCTCTTTAAGGACGAGGTAAGAGTTGTAGGCGAGGCACTCGGTCTTCCCCACGCTATGGTCTACCGTCAGCCGTTCCCCGGCCCCGGACTTGGCGTAAGATGCCTTGGCGCTATTACCAGAGACAGACTTCATGCTCTGCGTGAGGCTGACGCAATTCTCCGTGAGGAATTTGATAAGTGCGGTCTTGCAGAAAAGGTTTGGCAGTACTTTATTGCAGTTCCCGATATAAAGAGCGTGGGTGTTAAGGACGAGAGCCGCTATGAGGGCTGGCCTGCAATTATACGTGCGGTCAACACAAAGGACGCTATGACTGCGACTATTGAGGAAATTCCTTACGCTATTCTTCATAAGATAACCGACAGAATTACTCACGAGGTGGACGGCATCAACCGTGTTCTTCTCGACCTTACTCCGAAGCCGATAGGAACTATCGAGTGGGAATAATATTTCCATAACATCCCCCGAAAAGGAAAAAGTATGAAAAAAATATTTATAATCGTTCTGACGTTGCTCTTTTCTCTGCTTCTTGTGTCATGTCTTGGCGGTGGAGCAAACGTCACAGAAACTACGGACTCTACAGTGCCCGAGGAAAGCTCTTTCGTTCCGGAAGAAACAACCGATATCCCAACGGATACAACGGATACCGAGGAAGTTTCTATCCCTACAGCTCCTGACAGAAAAATAACTTTTACGGACAAGGACGGATCAAAGGTTGAACTGAAGGTGCTCTCCGAAGCTGACGTTACCTCCTATATAATCTTCCGCACCGATATTGCAGGGGATTCTCTCAAAAAAGCAGTCAGTAAGCTCCGAAAAGGAATACTTAATAAGACCGACGAAGGACTCAAAATCGATACCGACTTTGATTACGAGCCCACAGAGGGAGTCTACGAAATAGTAGTAAGCGAGAAGACAGGAAAAGCCGAGAAGTTTTCCGCAAGTCAGTATGAGATATCCACAGAGGATAACAGGATATACATCCTTGGCGGTTCTTCCGAGGCTCTTGATAAAGCTATCGACCTTTTCCTTGAAAAATTCATTGATGCAGAGAGCAAAAAGCTCCTTCTTGCAGAAACCTACACGTTCTCGGACAATTTCTTCCTTGGAAACATAACGGTAAACGGCGTAAGCATTGAAAACTTCAAGGTCAGCTTTGACAGTGCAGACGAGGCATACCGTTCTCCGAGTGTGTTATCCGAAGAGCTTGCAATTCATCTTTCAAATACTCTTCTCTCCTCGAATGGGCACAAGAAGATCGAGTATAAAGAGAGAATGAGCACCGGCAGTAACTATATCGTTCTCAGCGCACGTTCCCTTGACGTTGACGATTACAGCATAAGGGTAGAAAACGGAAATATTTACGTGGATGCCAGCTTTATGTCCCTTGAGAAAGCAATAGAGCACCTTGCTCTCAAGGTTCTCGGGGCAAAGAGATATGAATCAGACGTTGACACCTCCGCAAAAATCGCACTTAAGAACGGAGATAAATTCTCGGGCAAGGTTGATTTCAAGGTCCCCTACACCAAGGAAAAACTCATAAAGGCTGTAAATGATGCCTACGAAAACGACGATATGATAATCTTCGGTACAGAGGCTTTCAATTACGAGAATACAAGCAACGGCTGTGCCATAAAGCAGTCTATTGACAAGATATCAAAGAGTACAGAGGGCGTTGCCCCTGCATTTGTTGAATTTGACCTCGGGCAGTATTCAAGACTCAACCCACACAATATGGGTGACGTTGGTCTCTCGGATTACGACATTTCAAAAATCGTCTCCGAAAGTGCCGATCACGTTATGGCAGGCGGTATAATCGGAATATGTGCTCATATAGATAACCCCTTATCCCCGACCTCGGGATTCAGAGGAAATATAGGAACAGACGCGGTATTCAAGCAACTCTATAATGAAGGAACACAGCTTAATAAGAACCTCCTTATTTCTAATGAGATAGTATTTAAGGTTCTTAAAGCATTTAACGATAACGGCATACCCGTTCTCTTCAGACCGTTCCACGAAATGACCGGCAACTGGTTCTGGTGGTGCGTAAATCAGAACTCCAATTACCTTAAGGCAGACACATGGATAGGCCTTTGGAGATATTACCACGATTACGTTACAAAGACTCTCGGCGTAGACAGTGCCGTTTGGGTATACTCGACCGCCTGCAGAGATTCGGATTACGCTTATCCCGGCGATAAGTACGTTGATATCGTCGGATGCGACTGGTATTCGAACGGAAACAGAGAGCTTAACGGGGGCGGCGACTACGACACGCTTATGTCTCTCGGAAAGCCTGTTGCCATTACAGAATTCGGAGGGCCCAGCCCGAAGGAATCCGACTATACGTCTCTTACCATGCTCTCAGACCTTAAATGGATGATAGAAAACGATATGAAGCTTTCATTTATTCTCGTCTGGACGTCAAACGCTTCTATCGCAGGTATGGGACACGCAAAGGACTTCATAGAAGACCCCATAATTTATTCCAGAGCCGATATGATGGAATACTGGAACAAGTAAATTAAATTGAACCCTCCAAAAAAATATAAATTTAGAGAGGTAAACAAAATGGGGAAATTTGACGTTATTAAGAGATACGAAAACAACCCTATCCTGACCCCCGATGACATGCCCGCTCCCTGCTGTGCTATCTACAACTCCGGCGTTGTTAAGACACCCGATGGTGAGTACATTATGGCAAGCTGTTTCGAGGAACCTAACAAGACTCAGAAGATCTGGGTTTCCAGAAGCCGTGACGGTATACACTTCATTCCCGATCCCGAGCCTGTAAAGTTCTCTTATTCCGAAGAGGACAGAGAAGAGTATGAGGAAGTTGTTCTTAACTATCCCGGACACTTCATCGGTTCCTGGTATGACCCCAGAATCAACCCCGTTGACGGAGAGTACTATATTACATACTGCGTTGGCGGTGACTTCAACTGCAGAATCGCTATCGGCAAAACAAAGGATTTTAAGACCATCGAGCACGTTAGCTTCCCGCTCCACAACCAGAACAGAAACGCTGTTCTCTTCCCCGAAAAGATAAACGGCGAGTACGTTATGCTTCTTGACCTTAACGATCCCCGAAAGGTTATTGGCAGATGTGCTGACCCGATCCTTTACGTTAAGGAACCCTACGAGATGATCGGTCAGGTTCCGAACGTAGTATTCCCCGGTGCTCTTATCCCCGAGGAAGGCGGTAAGGCTAAGCTTTACTACGGCGGAGCTGACTACGTTCAGTGCTTTGCTGAAACGAATATAAACGACCTCATAGAGCTCTGCAAAAAAGGAAAGATATCATAAAAAGCATCTTTTCGAGCAGAATATATTTGTCGTATTTTAATCATGAAAGAAGGAATATTAAATGGAAACAAAAGAACGCAGAGTCGGCACGGTATCGAGAGGTATTCGTTGCCCTATCATCCGTGAAGGCGACGATCTTGCCGCCATCGTAACGGAGAGCGTCCTTGAAGCGGCTGAATGCGAAGGCTTTGAGCTTCGAGACCGTGACGTTATCTCTATAACCGAATCTATCGTTGCAAGAGCGCAGGGCAACTACGCAAGCGTGGACGATATTGCCGCAGACGTTAAGGCAAAGCTCGGCGGAGGAACTGTGGGCGTTATCTTCCCGATACTCTCCCGTAACCGTTTCGCTATATGTCTTCGCGGTATTGCAAAGGGAGCTAAAAAGATAGTACTTATGCTCAGCTACCCCTCGGATGAAGTCGGAAACGAGCTTGTAAGCCTTGATAAGATTGATGCCGCAGGCGTCAATCCCTATAGCGACGTGCTCTCTCTTGAGCGTTACCGTGAGCTTTTCGGCGAAAATAAGCACGAATTTACCGGTGTTGACTACGTAGAATATTACGGCGATCTAGTCAAGGAATGCGGCGCAGAAGTTGAGATAGTCTTCGCAAATCAGGCAAAGACCATTCTTGATTACACCGACTGCATAATCAACTGCGATATCCACACCCGTGCACGCACAAAGAGAATTTTGAAGGCAGCCGGTGCAAAGGTCGTTTGCGGTCTTGACGATATACTCAACGCACCCGTAAACGGAAGCGGCTGCAATGAAAAATACGGTCTTCTCGGCTCGAATAAGTCGACTGAAGACAAGATAAAGCTCTTCCCCCGTGAGTGTAAGGATCTCGTACTTGACATTCAGCACAGAGTATTTAAGGCTACCGGAAAGCACGTTGAGGTAATGGTATACGGTGACGGTGCATTCAAGGATCCTCAGGGTAAGATCTGGGAGCTTGCAGACCCCGTTGTATCCCCTGCATTTACCGACGGTCTTATCGGTACTCCGAATGAGCTTAAGCTCAAGTACCTCGCCGATAATGATTTTAAGGACCTTAGCGGCAATGCTCTCCGTGAGGCTATCTCAAAGAGCATAAAGGAAAAGGACGGAAACCTTGTTGGAAACATGGCTTCCCAGGGTACAACACCCCGTCAGCTCACCGACCTTATCGGCTCGCTTTGCGACCTGACAAGCGGTTCGGGCGATAAGGGTACTCCCGTAGTCCTCGTTCAGGGTTATTTCGATAACTACACTAACTAATAAAAAAGTGTCTCACTTATGTGAGACACTTTTTTTACTTTTCTATCAATATAACAATACATTTTTTATCCGTTTTTTTGCAGTAGTCTATCACGAATTTCGTTCCTTTTGACTTTCCATCCCAAAAAGCATAGACAACGTCGGCATATTCTACTATCTGCTTGTTTCTAACAATAGGAGCTCCTCTGCCGTACCGCTCATATTGCGGCAAAAACTCGGTTATTTTGATCCCATTCCTTTTCGCGTATTCACCTGCGGACATATCCACACCTTTGGCACCGCCCGAAACTATCTCCGTACATCCCTGCGGCAAATAGTTTTCCAGATCGATATTTATCGTTCTTGATCCAATTACAGCTATCTTCATGGTCACCTCCAAAATTTAGTATACTTAAATCAAGTATACTTACAACATTATAACACAAAATTATCTTAAAATAAACTTAAATTAAGATTTTTTTGAGGTGACTATGAGAAACAAAAACAATAAACATCTTGGAATCGAAATAGACCCCGAGCTCCATTACAAGCTTCACTATATTTCAAAATATGAGGGACGCTCTGCAAACGGCGAGATATTATATCTTATACGCTGTGCAATTCGTGACTTTGAGGCAAAAGAAGGCGTCATTGAATATACGCCGAAAGAAGAGAAATAAAAAAGAGTCAGCCAAGTTGGCTGACTCTTTTTTTATTAAACCTCGCAAGCTAGCATATCCTCGTAGCTCTCACGGCGAAGGACAAGTCTGTCCTCACCGCCACGAAGAACGACTACGGGCGGACGGGGAATTCTGTTATAATTTGATGCCATCGAGTGATTATACGCACCCGTTGTGAGCACCGCAACTATATCTCCACGCTCGGGTCTCGGAAGCGGAACGTCCTCCTGGATAAGGTCACCGCTCTCACAGCATCTGCCTGCAACGGTGCAAACGAAATCCTTTTTGTCATTCATACGGTTTGCAAGCTCTACGGTATAGGGAGACTGATAAAGTGCATATCTCGGATTATCCGGCATACCGCCGTCAATAGAAACGTAATTCTTAAAACCGGGAATAGTCTTAACAGTTCCTGCCGTATAGAGTGTCATACCTGCGTCTGCAACGATGCTGCGTCCGGGCTCCATTCGAACTGCCGGGAACTTAAGTCCACGAGCGCTGCAAACAGCCTTCATGTGGTCTGCGATTACGGCAATATTTGCCGCATAATCTATTTCGGGGTGCTCCTCTATATATCTGACGCCCATTCCGCCACCGAGATTTATCTCCTTAGCTTCAAAGCCAAGCTCATCCTTCATATCAGCAGAGAATTTTATCATAATATCTGCAGCATCGGTAAATGGCGTTGTTTCAAATATCTGTGAGCCTATATGGCAGTGATAACCCATTACCGAAATATGCTTCTGCGAGAGAGCAAGAGCGACAAGGTCCTTTGCCTGTCCTGTTTCTATCGCCGCACCGAATTTCGAATCAACTCTGCCGGTATTTATCGCCTGATGAGTATGAGGATCGATTCCGGGAGTAACTCTGAGAAGCACCTTCTGCGTGATCGAACGCTTTGCGGCCTCTCTTTCGATGGCGTAAAGCTCGTCCACGCTGTCGCAAACAAAATATCCTACACCCATATCCAAAGCAAAGGAAATATCGGTGTCGGTCTTGTTGTTTCCGTGGAAATAAGCTCTCTCCATCGGGAATCCGCCTACTCTTGCGGTATAGACCTCACCGGGGGATACTACGTCAATACCCATTCCCTCTTCACGCATAATGCGGTAAATATCCTTTATGCAAAGTGCTTTGCCTGCGTAAAGGGGCATTGCGTCCTCACCAAAATATTTTCTCATTGACGAAGTGTAGATACGGCATTTTTCACGTATCTTATCCTCATCAAGAAGATAGAGAGGGGTTGCATACTTCTCTGCAAGCTCCACGGTATCTCTGCCGGCAAATTCAAGGTGTCCTTTTTCGTTTATGTTAAGGTTATCACAAATCATTTTTTGTTCCTCTTTTAATCAAAGTCCTTTTCTCAGGCGTTCTGCTGCCTCAAGAGTAGCCTCGTGTGAGCCGAACGCTGTAAGACGGAAGTATCCCTCACCCTCTGCACCAAAGCCAACACCGGGAGTACCTACTATTCCGAATTTTGTGAGCAGATAGTCAAAGAACTCCCAAGAGCCCATTCCGCCCGGGCACTTAAGCCAAATATAGGGGGAATTTATACCGCCTGTAAAGCTGATTCCCTTTTCACGCATAACAGATGCAAGAACCTTTGCGTTTTCCATATAATAAGCGATGCTCTCGGCACTTTCTTTTCTTCCCGCCTCGGAGATCGCCGCCTCAGCAGCTCTCTGAACAACGTAGGGAACGCCGTTAAACTTCGTGGACTGTCTTCTCTCCCACATCTTTGCAAGAGATCTGCCGTCCTCCTCAAGCTCGAGCGGAATGATAGTCCAGCCGCATCTTGTTCCCGTAAATCCTGCGGTCTTTGAAAGACTGCATATCTCAATAGCACAGGTGCGTGAGCCCTCTATTTCGAATATAGAACGGGGTGAGCCGTCTGAAACGTAAGCCTCGTAAGCGGAGTCAAAGATTATAAGTGAGCCTGTTTCGTTTGCATATTTTACCCACTCGGAAAGCTGCTCTGCGGAATAAACCGCACCCGTAGGATTACCGGGAGAGCAGAGGTAAACTATAACTCCCTCCTTCTTCTCCGCAGGGGGCATAGGAAGAAATCCGTTTGCCTCGTTTGCGGGAAGAAGCGTTACCTTTCTTCCTCTCATAAGGTTACTATCCATATAAACGGGATAAACGGGGTCTGCAAGCATGATCTCGTTATCACCAAAAAGGTCTGTTATATTTGCTATATCACTCTTTGCACCGTCACCTACGAATATCTCGTCAAGCTCGAGCTTAACACCCGTACGCTCAAGATAATACTTGGCTACTGCCTCACGGATAAAATCGTATCCGTGCTCGGGAGCATATCCTCGGAACGTTGCCTGAACGCCCATCTCATCGGTCGCCTTGTGCATAGCCTCAATAACGGATGCGGTAAGAGGAAGCGTTACGTCACCAATGCCGAGACGGATTATCTTCGCCTCCGGATGCTCTGCGCTGTAAGCCTTTACACGCTTTGCAACCTCGGAGAAAAGGTAGCTTTCCTTAAGATTTTTATAGTTTTCATTAAGCTTAATTTTCATAGTTGTAAACTCCTTCGTAAACCTCTGTTGCGCTTCCGCTCATAAATACGTCACCGTTATCGGAGTAAACTATCTCGAGCTCACCGCCGATAAGGGATACCTTCACAGGCTCATTATACCTTGAATAACCGCATATTACAGACGCAACAACGGTCGCACAAGCTCCTGTACCGCAGGCGTAGGTCTCACCGCTTCCCCTCTCCCAAACTCTCATTCTTATGTGCGTGGGGTCGATCACCTTTGCAAATTCGGTATTGACTCTCTCGGGGAAAAGCTCGTGGTTTTCAAAGCTGGGACCTATCTTCTCCAGCTCAAGCGCATCGGGGTCCCAGTCAAAGCATACCGCATGAGGGTTGCCCATAGAAACGCCCGTGAGCGTATATTTCTTTCCAAGCACCTCTATCTCCTCTTTTACCATTTCATGGTCGAGAAGCACGGGAATACTTTCGGGGGAGGTCGACGCCTTGCCCATATATACTCTGACAGATGCTACTTTGTCCTTTTCATCGACCGTGAGCGTAAGCTCTTTGATGCCGCTGAGCGTCTCAACGCTTATCTGCGTTTTTTTAACTATTCCGTGCTCGTAAAGATATTTTCCGACGCAGCGAATAGCGTTTCCGCACATCTTTCCTTCGCTTCCATCGGCGTTGAACATACGCATCTTCGCATCTGCTATATCCGACGGGCATATAAGAACAAGTCCGTCAGAGCCTACCGAGAAATGACGGGGAGACATAGCTATCGAGAGACCGCTCGGGTCATCTATCTTCTCCTCAAAGCAGTTTATATAGATATAATCGTTTCCGATGCCGTGCATCTTCGTGAATTTTATCTTCATGGCTCTGCCCTCCTTATGAAAGCATATCGTTTACGCTGAAAAGTCCGTTTTTCTTCCCTTTAATGAACGCCGCCGCCGTGATAGCACCCTCTGCAAAGAGAGCACGGCTGTGCGATTTGTGTGAAAGGGTTATCGTCTGTGAGCCGGTGTCTATTCTGACCTCATGCTCACCTATCACCTTGCCCATTCTCAGTGAATGGATACCTATTTCTCCTTCGGGGCGCTTGCCGTTCTCGTGTCTGCCGATGCAGAAGGTCGCCTTGCCTTCCTTTGCCGCCTTTGCACCCTCGGCAAGCATAAGAGCCGTTCCGCTCGGAACGTCTATCTTCTGATTATGATGGACCTCGGTTATCTCAACGTCAGCATCGGGGAATATCGCCACCGCCTGTTTTACAAGAGAAACGAGAAGTGCTATTCCTATCGACATGTTCCCCGAATGGAATATCGGTATCTGCTCGGATGCTTTTTTTATCTGCTCCTTTTCCTCTTCTGTCTGTCCCGTCGTTGCGATAACGAGGGGCATCTTATGCTCTGTGGCATAAGAAATAAGAGAGGCGGTCGCACTATGGTGAGAGAAGTCTATTATGACGTCCGCATCCTCACGCACGTCCGCTATATCGGTATATGAGGGACAATCGAGGATAGGGAGAGCAACGTCGACCGCTGCAGCAATTTCCGCAGAGCCATATCCTCCAAGAACTGCCGAGACGACCTCCTTGCCCATTCTTCCCGAAGCACCGCAAATTATAACTTTCATTATTGAAGGTCCTTTCGCTTAAATAATGCCGTGAGAACGCATAATGGAGAGCATATTTTCCATATGAGCATCTTCCATTGTAGTAAGAGGAAGTCTTAAGTAGTTCTCGCAGAATCCCATCGCACTCATAGCCGCCTTTACGGGAATAGGATTTACCTCGCAGAAGAGTGCGTTTATAAGTGAGAGATATTTAGCCTGCATATCCATGCTCTTCTTGATATCCCCGCGCATAAATGACTTGCATATCTCGCTGGTCTCGCCCGGGATAAGGTTAGAAAGAACAGAGATAACTCCCTTACCGCCTACCGACATTATCGGCACTATCTGGTCGTCGTTACCCGAATAGATATCAAGCTTATCGCCAACGAGTGCCGCAGTCTCAACTATCTTTGAGATATTTCCGTTAGCTTCCTTGATAGCGGAAATGTTCGGATGATCTGCGAGTGCAAGATATGTAGAGGGTTCGATATTAACACCGGTACGACCGGGCACGTTATAAAGTATGATGGGCTTATCGGATGCGTCTGCAAGAGTCTCGAACATACGAACGAGACCCTTCTGGGTAGCCTTATTATAATAAGGAGTTACAACGAGCATAGCATCAGCGCCTGCCTCGCACGCACAGCGTGTAAGGTCAAGAGCGTAGCCCGTATCGTTCGAGCCTGTTCCCGCAATAACGGGTACTCTGCCTGCAGCACGCTTTACAGCATATGCGATAGCATCTCTGTGCTCATCGTCAGTAAGTGTGGAGGCCTCGCCCGTTGTTCCGCAGACTACGAGGGCGTCGATACCCCCCTCTATCTGCCAGTCGATAAGCCTTCCAAATGCCTCGTAATCAATTCCGTTCTCCGTCAAGGGAGTAACGAGGGCTGTTGCAGCTCCTTCAAAAATCGTCTTCTTGTTCTTTGCCATTTTTTCGGTATCCTTTCTTTTTACTTTCAGTAAAAAAATAGAGCCAATTCTCACGAATTGGCTACCGTTCTACGCAAAACACGCCACAAAAGGCCAAAATACGCCTTTTTCGGCATGAATGTTAAACGATAGCTCTCCGCAGAAATGCGACAGTACAGAGAATCTTATTCAAAGTACCGGTGATGCCCCTCGCACGAGCACCCCTCGGCGCAATCCCCTTCCACATCGGCAAAACTTTGCGAGAGCTTGCCACCGATGCTACTCTTGTCATGCGCACCTCTATCCTTATAGGTAGTATTATAACAGCTATCCCTTTGTTTGTCAAGTATTATAATAAATTTTTCAGAAAAAACTCAAAAAAGAACCGCCCCTTTTTCGGAGCGGTCTGTCATTCTTTTTCAGACACGCTTAAGTGCCTTTACTATCTCGCAAACATACTCTCTGTGATAGTCCTTCTGCGGATAATTTCCGAGCAAGGACTTATCAAGAAATCCTTCTTCCTTTATATCGGAGATATAGAGCTTTCGGCAGATAAGAACCAGCTTTGCCTCGTCAAAATATACCGCCTTACCGTCCGCCGCAGAAACGGGAGTAAGCCCACATTCCTTCACCTTATCCACGTCTCTGCCGCTGTTTCTGCCGCAAAAACGCAGTGCATCACGTTTATCCTCGTCAAAAAAACACATGGTCATATACTCGTTTGCTTCCGCAAAAATATAGGTATATCTCTGAGGTCTTATATAGGATATACATACCGGCTTGTTCCAGAGAACTCCCATGCATCCCCAGCTTGCGGTCATGGTATTAAAGCCGTCCTTTGTGTTTCCTGCGGTAATAAGCATCCAATCACGTCCTATAAGTGACACCGCACAGCCTATCTCCTCGGGAGAAATCTCTATAAACTTATTCATATGCCTACCTCTTTCCCTTTTTCTTTAATTATATGCCTTTTTATATATGTTACCACACTTTTTCCCTTCGGTCAATCTTTTTATGAAAAAAGCAAACGTTTTGGCGTGACTTATTGACTCATTTTCCGTTTTATGGTATACTTTTTCTATAAGATGAAATAATATGAGGGGAATGAGTGAAATGGAAATAAAAGATATACTCCCAACGGTCGACCACACGCTTCTCGCAAGGGACGCTACGTGGGAGGATATAAAGGAAGTTATTGACGATGGAATAAAATACGGCACAGCGTCGGTGTGCATACCGCCCTCTTTTGTAAAGGCGGCATCTGAATATGCTTGTGGCAAGATCAAGATCTGTACCGTTATAGGCTTCCCTAACGGCTATAACAGCACTTCAGTAAAGGTGTTTGAGACAAAAGAAGCGGTAAATGACGGCGCAGACGAGATAGATATGGTAATAAACATAGGTCTGCTGAAGGAGAAACGATACGATGAGCTTCTCGGTGAAATAAAGGCTGTAAGAGAAGCGTGCGAGGGAAAGATCCTAAAGGTCATAATCGAGACCTGTGTACTAACCGACGACGAGAAAATAAAGATGTGCGAGATAGTCGGCGCATCGGGTGCAGATTATATAAAGACGTCCACCGGATTTGCCGGCGGCGGTGCAACAAGAGATGACGTTTTCCTTTTTGCCTCTCACGTCCCATCTCACCTGAAAATAAAAGCCGCAGGCGGTATACGTTCACTTGAAGATGCAGAGGATTTTATTAAGCTCGGCGCATCCAGACTCGGCACGAGCTCAATAGTTAAAATTGTTAAGAACGAAAAACTCGGAGATTACTGATACGGAGGTCAGAATATGAATTATCCTACCCCACATATAAACGCAACTCCCGCAGATTTTGCCAAAACTGTCCTTATGCCGGGAGACCCGCTCAGAGCAAAATTCATTGCGGAGAATTTCTTGGAGAATGCAAAGCTTGTCAATAACGTAAGAGGCGTTCAGGGCTATACGGGACTTTATAAGGGCACTCGTGTATCCGTAATGGCGAGTGGCATGGGAATGCCCTCTATCGGCATATACAGCCACGAGCTGTATAATTTCTTTGGCGTGGAGAATATAATCAGGGTTGGCTCTGCAGGTGCACTTCGTGCCGATATAAAGGTAAGAGATATCGTCATCGGTATGGGTGCTTGCACAAATTCCTCATTCCCCAAGCAATTCGGAATGCCCGGAGCCTTTACCCCGATAGCTGATTTTACACTCCTTGAGGAAACGGTAAATGTGGCCCGTGAGCACAGTCTTTCCTTCCACGTAGGCAATCTTCTCTCCTCTGACACCTTCTACAACGAGGATGCGGATTCCTCTCTTATATGGGCAAAAATGGGCGTTATGGCGGTCGAAATGGAAGCCGCAGCACTTTACTCTACTGCCGCAAGAAGTGGCAAGCGTGCCCTTGCTGTCTGCACAATATCAGACAGCCTTGTAAGCGGAGAAGCTCTTGACTCGGATGCAAGGCAGAACTCCTTTACCGATATGATGAAGCTCGCACTTGACGTTGCTGTAAAAATGGAGAGCAAGTCGCTCTCCTGACAGGAGGCAAAATGAAACGTATATTCCTTATAGTCCTTGACAGTCTTGGTGCAGGCGCACTTCCCGATGCCGAAAGATTCGGTGACGCAGGCGCATCAACGCTCGGAAGTCTGCACAAAACGGGAAAGCTCAATATCCCTAATCTAATATCTCTCGGACTTGGCAATATCGAAGGTCTTGACTATCTCGGAAAGACCGAAAAGCCTCTTGCGGCACACTGCAAGGTAGCCGAAAGGTCGAACGGCAAGGACACTACGATAGGTCACTGGGAAATAGCGGGCATCATATCCGAAAATCCCCTGCCCACCTATCCCGAGGGCTTCCCCGACGAGATAATCGACGCTTTTGAGAAAGCCACAGGCAGAAAGGTGATTTGCAACAAGCCGTATTCGGGCACCGACGTTATCCGAGACTATGGGGAGGAGCACTTAAAAACAGGGGACCTCATAGTTTATACCTCTGCCGACAGCGTTTTTCAGATAGCGGCGCACGAGGATATAGTACCACCTGAAAAGCTTTACGAATACTGCCTTGCGGCAAGAAGCCTCCTCTCGGGAGAGCACGCTGTGGGGCGTGTTATTGCCCGCCCGTTTACAGGTGAGGCAGGTAATTTTAAGAGAACGGCAAACCGCCGTGACTTCAGCCTTGAGCCAACGGCCAAGACTATGCTCGATGCACTGAAGGAAAGCGGAAAAGACGTTCTTGCCGTCGGAAAGATATCCGATATCTTTGCAGGCCGAGGAATAAGTGAGTCCTTTATCTCTCACGGTAACACCGAGGGAATGGAAATAACCTCAGAGCTTGCAAAAAAGGATTTTAACGGTCTCTGCTTTGTAAATCTCGTTGATTTTGATTCGGTCTACGGCCACAGAAACAACGCAGAGGGATACGCAGAGGCACTAAATGAATTCGACGCATTTCTCCCCTCTTTTCTTTCATTGATGCGAGAGGACGATGCTCTTATAATCACCGCAGATCACGGCTGTGACCCTGGAGACGTCAGCACAGACCACACCCGTGAATACGTGCCGATGCTTGTCTACGGCAAGAATATAGCCACCCTGAATCTTGGCACACGCTCTACCTTTTCGGATATAGCGGCAAGCGTTTGCGAGTGGCTGAATGTAAAATTTGACTGTGGTGGAAAAAGCTTTACACAAGAGGTAACAAAATGACCGACAGAGAACTTATGATAATGGCAGAGGACGCAAGAAAGCGCTCATATTCCCCCTACTCCGGCTTTGCAGTCGGGGCGGCACTTCTGACACAGGAAGGCAAGGTATATACGGGCTGCAACATTGAAAATGCCTCGTTTTCACCTACTTGCTGTGCCGAAAGAGTTGCTTTTTTTACGGCAGTGAGCGCAGGTGAGCGTAAATTTGAAAAAATAGCCATAGTAGGCGGAAAAGCCAATGTATCTCTCTCCGCCCCATGCCCACCTTGTGGCGTTTGCAGGCAAGTGATGAGCGAATTTTGCGATGGAGATTTCACCCTGCTCCTCGGCACTCCCGACGACATACACAGCTATACCCTTGCGGATATTCTTCCGCTTTCATTTGAATTAAAATAAAGAAACGGTGCACGTAACGTGCACCGATTTTATTTAGAAAATTATGAAACGAGCAGGCTGTAAATATCGAATTTCGGCTTGGCAGTGCCCTCAATTTCGATAGTTACGGTATGCTTCTCGGCCTTATCGGACGAGTATACCTCAACCGTACGTGCATATGAGCCCCAACCGCCCGTGAAATCGGCATCGCTTATCTTTTTCACCTCGACGCCATCCACTATAACCTTTGCAACGCCGTATCCGCCGCTGACGCTCTTGTTATAAACAATACCAAGGTTCTTTGCCTCTATCTCAAAGGTCATCTTTCCGCCGGTACTCGTTCCCCAGCCCTTTGTGAATTTTATGCCCATCTCGGGAGTTTCTGTAAATGAGCCCTCGTCTGTGACAACGATCTCGGCGCTCTCACGGTTTACGATATGAGCGTTTTCATATTTGTAACCAAGAGCAGACTCAGGCACGTCCGTATCAATATTCTTATCAATTTCATCAAGTCTGCTTATTACTCCGTCAAGGAAATCAGTAACAAGCTGTGAAAGAATGCTGTGTCCCATATCATTGGGGTGAACGTTATCTGCCGCAATATCCTTCCACGCAATATTACCTGCATTGACCTCGGGCATAACCGCATTATGATATGAAATAACAGGAACGTCATAGTATCTTCCAACCTCGGTATGAACCTGTCCAGGTCCGCCACTTCCGTCCTGCAGAGCCATCTCTACAAGGATAACGGCAGGTGCACCCTCGTGTGAAAGACACTTCTTTACAAGGCTATCCATAGAGCTCTTGTAGAAGGAATCGTTTTTATCGTTTATGTATTCGATAAAGATAATGTCGGGGTTCCTTGAAAGAACGTCTCTCTCTGCTCTGTGGACCGCAAGATATGAATCGGTAGCTCCGATGCTTGCGTTTATCGAGTCAAATGAACTGCCTATTGAATATTCCCACCAATCAGCTACCTGGTTTGCAAACTGATTAAGTCCGGATGCGCTTGAACCTGCAAAAATTGAGTCACCAAGAAAAACAAGTGTAGTTTTCTCATCACTGTTATCAAGAGCATTCTGAAGCTTTAAGGCAAGTCTGGAGAGATCTCCCTCGTTACAAACAGAACGTATAAGCATATTCTCGGTGGCACCTGTTCTGGAGAGGTCAATAGGGCCGTCAGCGGCCGGTGCATATGTAATAGGATCCTTCATTTCAGTTTCAACCTCGCTTGTAATATTTGTCTCGGCAGAAGTTTCATCTTCACTGCTCGTATCATCGGGATTGGCCGTCTCATTACTTGTATCAATAACGTCTTTCCCACCCTCTTCTTTACCTGCACAGGCACAAAGCAGTGTAGACACCATAAAAAGTGCTAGTAGGATCGCAAAAATTCTTTTTATCATAATAATTTCCCTTTCAAAAACTAAAAACAAATTCCCGACAAAATATGCATATATAAATTTTTATTACGCATATCAAATGTTGTCGGGAAATATTGTATTTCTGAAAATTACTGTGCTGCGTCAACGATAGCGGTGAACTTCGCAGCAACAAGAGATGCGCCGCCGATAAGACCGCCGTCAACGTTTACCTTGGAGAGAAGCTCTGCCGCATTTGCATCGTTCATAGAACCGCCGTACTGAATCGTGAGAGCCTCGGCAGCATCTGCGCCGTAAAGCTCAGCAACAGTAGCTCTGATAACACCGCAGGTCTCGTCAGCCTGCTCGGGAGTAGCTGTAAGGCCTGTACCGATAGCCCAAACGGGCTCGTATGCGATAATTACGTTCTTAAGCTCTTCCGCTGTAACGTCCTTAAGGTCAAGCTTTGTCTGCATAGAAACGACCTCGTTTGTGATGCCGTTAAGACGCTCGTCCTTAACCTCGCCAAGGCAGAGGATTACCTTCATGCCTGCCGCAAGAGCAGCCTTCGTGCGGAGATTAACAGTCTCGTCTGTCTCGCCGAAATACTGTCTTCTCTCGCTGTGGCCGATGATTACGTACTCAACGCCCATAGAAGTGAGCATCTTTGCGGAAACCTCACCGGTGTATGCGCCCTTCTCGGCAAAGTGCACGTTCTCGGCACCTATCTTTATGTTAGAGCCCTTTGCAGCCTCCATAGCAGCGTAGATATCTACGTAAGGAGCGCAGAAGATGATGTCGCAGTTATCCTTGCCTGCAACCATAGGCTTTATCTCCTCGATGAATGCCTTTGCTTCGTCGGGAGTGAAATTCATTTTCCAGTTACCTGCGATAACTGTACGTCTTTTTGCATTATTCATTTTATTTATTCCTTTTTGAAGTTTTTGGGGGTATGGGGGCTTTTTTCAAAAAGCCCCCATAATCATCTTAATTACTTACTTTCGAGGCAGCTGATACCGGGAAGGTCCTTACCCTCGAGGAACTCGAGAGATGCGCCACCGCCTGTGGAAATGTGAGTGATTCTGTCAGCATAACCGAGCTGCTCGCAAGCTGCTGCGCTGTCACCACCGCCAACGATGGAGATAGCATCGCTGTCAGCAAGAGCGGATGCAACTGCATTTGTACCCTTTGAGAGAGTGGGGTTCTCGAAAACGCCCATAGGACCGTTCCAAACAACAGTCTTTGCAGCCTTTACAGCCTCGGAGAAGAGAGCGATAGTCTTTTCGCCGATATCAAGGCCTTCCTTGTCAGCAGGAATAGCATCGGAGGAAACTGTCATAACGTCAACGGGAGCGTCGATGGGGTTCGGGAAAGAGTCAGCAACAACTGTGTCAACGGGAAGGAGGAGCTTAACGCCCTTCTCTTCTGCCTTTGCCATCATCTCCTTACAGTAATCTATCTTCTCGGAGTCAAGAAGAGAATTACCTACGCCATAACCCTTAGCAGCAAGGAAGGTATACGCCATACCGCCACCGATGATAAGTGTATCAACCTTTGTAAGGAGATTGTTTATAACGTTGAGCTTATCGGAAACCTTTGCACCGCCGAGAATAGCAACGAAGGGTCTCTCAGGATTCTCGAGAGCCTTACCCATGATGCCGATCTCCTTCTGAATAAGGTAACCGCAAACTGCAGGAAGGTAGTCAGCAACACCTGCTGTTGTAGCGTGAGCACGGTGTGCAGTACCGAATGCGTCATTTACGAAAATGTCCGCCATAGAAGCAAGCTCCTTAGCAAACTCGGGATCGTTCTTTGTCTCACGAGCGTCAAAACGAACGTTCTCAAGAAGAACTGCCTCGCCTGCCTTAAGAGCAGCAACCTTTGCCTTTGCATCGGGGCCTACGATGTCCTCAGCGAAGGTAACCTTGCCACCGAGGTCCTCGTTGAGTCTGTCAGCAACGGGCTTGAGTGTGAGCTTCTTCTTATCGCCAAGAGCCTTTTCAATGTATGCAGCCTTTGCTGCAGCCTGCTCGGATTCGGGTAGAGCTTCAACAGCCTTCTTTTCCTTCTTTGTAAGACCAAAGCCCTCTGTGAAGATGTTATGAGGCTTGCCCATATGAGAGCAAAGGATAACCTTTGCGCCCTTATCCATAAGGTACTTGATTGTGGGGAGAGCACCAACGATTCTCTTATCGCTTGTGATCTTGCCGTCCTTCATAGGAACGTTGAAGTCGCAACGTACAAGGCAAGTTTTGCCGGCTACGTCGATGTCTTCGATTGTTTTCTTGTTATAAGTCATGTTAGAAATCCGCCTTTCTAATTTTTTTACTTAATTAAATATTTCCAATTCTGTATTATAACACAGAATCATATTTTTTACAACAGTTTTTGTTAATATTTTAGCAATTTCAGAAAAATCTGTAATTTTATCTAAAAACACTCTTATGAGCCTGCATTTATCTGTGCGACCTTTGCTTTTGCAGCCTCGTGCTCGGCATTGGTGCGTGAGAAATACGTGTTACCGTAGTTATCCGATACGAAATAATAATATTTCGAGGATGCGGGCCAGAGTGCGCAGGTTATTGCCTCATAACCGGGATTTGCGATAGGTCCGGGCGGTAGTCCGCTGTAAAGATAGGTGTTATACGGTGTATCGTAGGAAAGGTCCTCACCCGTAAGCGCTCCCTTTCTCTCGCCGTCTCTTACCTGGATAGCATACATTATCGTAGCGTCACTTTCGAGGCGTGGGAAATTTGCGCTCTTTAAGCGGTTGTGGAATACAGAGGACACCATCTCGTAGTCCTGAGCATATCTGGCTTCCTTTTCTATCATCGAAGCAAGCGTCATCACCTCGTCTACGCTGTAGCCTATTGCTTCTGCCTTTGCGTAGAAATCAGAGGAGAAGATCACGTTAAAGCGGTTGAGAAGCTTATAGATAACAGTGACCTCACTGCTGCTCTTATAAAACTCATAGGTGTCGGGATAAAGGTAACCCTCAAGGCGGTATGTCCTGCCCTCAAGGTTAGCTTCATCAAGTGCTTTTACAAATTCAAAATCGAAATCGTAATTATTTATAGCATCGATAAAGCCCTCTCTTGTTCCGATACCGTTCTCGGTAAAGAGATTTATCATCTCATCCACCGTGTAACCCTCGGGGATGGTTATTCGCACGACCTCGTAGGATTTCTGCTCCACGAAGGCATAGAAAAGCTCATCGTAATTCATCATACCGTTTACCGTATAGTCACCGGCAACGAATTCGTACGTCTTATCTATCTTTTTCAGCTTTGCGTAAATAACAAGTAAGTCGGGGTATTCGACAACTCCCGCATCACCGAGAATATCGGCTATCTCCTCTACTGTAGCATACTCGGGGATAGATACCTCAACCTCCTCGGAGCTCTTGACGAAGGCATACATATCGTTTGCAAAAACGATAACGTAGTATGAAAGCAGTCCCGAGACCGCAACGACGATAACTATATAAAGTATCGCATTTATAAGGCTCATTACCGCTCCGCCGCCATCACCTGACGTGCTTTCGGGCTCGTCATAGGTCTTTCTGCGCTTGACCTCATCATTTACTCGTGCCTTTCTTATGCGCTCACGGTCAATGCTTCTTGTGTTTTCCGCATTTTGCGCACGAGCCGAGCTTTTACTTTTCTGCGCTGCGCTCTGCTCTTTGACAACCCTTCTCTGCTGTACAGGTGCACTCTGCACCGGCTTTGAAGCAGGCTTTGTCTGCCTCTGCGGAGCAGTTGCGGGGCGGGACGCTCCAACAGGACGTGCCACGTTCTGTCCGGCAGAGGATGATGCAGGTCTTGCAACACCTCTTGCTGCGCCCTGCGCAGTTCCTTGACTCCTGACGGCAGATGCCTGGGGCGGACGCTGAACCGGTCTTCTGATGCCCTCTACGTCCTCTCGAACAGATGAGGGCTGCGCAGGTCGCCTTATCTGCGAGCGAAATTCCTCGGGAATATCGCTGCGTCTGTTTTCATTATTCATAAAGCACCTTCTTTCTTACACCCGCTTGGGGCTCGGTGATTACATTATCAAAACTGCAAGAATGAAAATAAGATAACATACAAGGCAAGGGGGAGCGAGAATGATCTCGGTTAAGGAAACACGTCTCTTCTCCGCCGCCCTTCCCTTTTTAGGTTTAGGAATATAATCGGACTCTTTATTCTGTCTTGAATATCTGCGGTAGAGCCTTGCCACCTCTCCGCAGAAGAGAGCCAAAAACAGTATGAATGCCGCCGAGAGCAGAAGGAGAAACAGCTCCGTGCTCGACGTAGTTCTGTAAACCTCGTTTGCCAGTCCCTGCCCGAAAAGCCCGTAAATATTATAAAGAAAATGAACGAGAATACTGCCAAGAACCGATCGTGTGGCGTACATCACCGCAAAAAGTATTGCTCCGGCAAAAATGTAGATTATAAACTGTCCGAAATTAAAGTGTATCATTCCGAAAAACAACGAGGACATAACGAGAGCTCTCGACAGTCCGTATTTTTCGTATTCGGCACAAAGCAGTGAGCGGAAGAAGAACTCCTCGCAGACTGCGGGAACGACGGCATAAGCAAGAGTCACGTAAAGAAAGGTCTCTGCGCTTCCGTCGTGGCTTGCTGTAAAGGTATTGTAAAGTGAGAAATCACTCTGCCCCACCCCGTCAAAAAATAAAATATTAAGAAGAAGCGAGCCGCAGATAAGCGCAAGCGCACCGAGAAGTGCCACAACTACCTGCTGTGCTCCTATAAGCCGCAGGCGCAGACGGGAAGCATAGCCCTCGCCTGATAATATCTTGCAGTAAATGACTGCAGGCAGAAGAAAAACGATAAGCTGAAGCACTATGACTCCGATATATTCGTTATCTCCCGAAAGCTCGGTCATTTTTATGATTCTCGACAAAATGAGAATAAAATATACTGCGGCAACAAGGATAGGTGCCGTTATATTCGATTTATGCTTTACGGACACACGGCACGCCCCCTTCAAAATCGGTTTTTAGTCGGCAAGCACTGCCTTACGCAGCTCCTCTGCCTTTTCCTTTCCGCAAAGAGCAGAAACGAGCTCAAGACCGAAGTCAAGTGCCACGCCCATGCCTGCGGCAGTTATTATTTTGTCGTCTCTTACTACCCGTTTGTCTGATATTTTAGCACCTACGAGATATTCCTCAAATCCGGGGAAGCAGATAGCCTCCTTGCCACGGAGCACTCCCCTTTTTCCGAGCACCGACGGTGCTGCGCAAATGGCAGCAATATACGCTCCCACCGAGATAGAGTTTTCGATAGCTCTTATCACGATTGCAGAATTATCCAGGTTTTTAGTTCCGGGCATTCCTCCCGGTAAAATTATCATCTGCGGAGCCTCATCGGTAAGCTCGTCTTCCATCATATCGGCCTTTACAGTAATACCGTGCGAGCCGGTAACAAGAAGCGATCCACCTACGGCAACAGTCTTTATGGGTGCCCCCACACGGCGAAGAAGATCAAGCGGACAAAGTGCCTCTATCTCCTCAAAGCCGTCGGCAAGAAACATATATATCATATTTCCTCCAAAATCAGTTAGCAAATATCTTCTCTATATCGGAGAGAGCACACTCGGTCTCCTCTCTCGTTTCGAGATTCTTTACCTTGACAACACCCTTTTCCATCTCGCTGCCGCCCATAATAACGACATGAGAATAACCGCCCTTAACTGCGTAATCGATCTGCTTTCCGAACTTCTTTATTCCCGTATAAAGTCCGCTCATGATACCTGCCGCACGCAGACGGTCTACTATCTCGGTATATTTGTCGATAGAAACGTCATCAAAGCGTGCAACGAGAACCTTTGTCTCGCTCTTATAAAGATCGGGAACAAGACCATGTGTAAAGAGGAAGTTTTCGAGAGTAACGTCACCCATTCCGTAGCCAACGCCCGAAACTTTTGCATTCTTTGCGAAAAGTCCGACAAGGTTATCGTATCTTCCGCCGCCGAACATAGCACGGTTGTTCTCGGGAGCCTCGTCAAAGACCTCGAAAACGGTTCCCGTATAATAATCAAGACCTCTGATAATACCAAAGTCAAAGGTGCAGTATTTGTCAAGTCCCATAGCAGTAAGTGCTTCAAAGAGAGAAACAAGCTCCATAGAACCGACGGATTCGGGGCATATAGCCGTA
>SVUB01000081.1 GCA_015063495.1 Oscillospiraceae bacterium | reverse complement strand
TTAAGTCCCTCGCTGTAATCGTAATACTGCGAATATACGGTATCCTCCTCGGTTGCAGCCTTTGAGATAAGAACTCCGTTTCCAAAAGTGAGTGCGCGGATATTCTTTCGGTATTCGGCATTATCCGAAACCTCCTCGGCAATTATGTCCCTTGCCCCTGCAAGTGCTTCCTCTGCACTTGCAACCCCCTTTTCCTCGTTTATATATTCTTCAGCGGCCTCCTCAAGCGACGGCTCATACTTATCTCTTTGCTCCATAATAAGAAGCGCGAGAGGCTCAAGGCCACGCTCACGGGCAACCGATGCACGTGTTTTTCTGTGAGGTCTGAACGGGCGGTATATATCATCAACCTCGGTAATCGTTGCTGCAGCCGCTATCGCTGCCTCGATTTCGGGCGTCAGCTTTTCCTGTGCAGCAATAAGGTCACGAACCTCCTGCTTTCTCTTCTCAATGTTGCGAAGATATGTCAGCTTGTCATCAAGATCTCGCAGGGTTGTATCGTCAAGACTCCCCGTGACTTCCTTGCGGTAACGTGCTATAAAGGGAATGGTATTTCCCTCGTCAATAAGTGCTACCGTCCTTTCTACCTGCTCTTCTCTTAATCCGAATTCCTTTGCAAGAGTCTGAATAATATCCATTTTTTACTCCTATATATATGTATCTTTATTTTTCGTATTCCTCGAGAGCCCTTGTCTCCTCATCGGTAAGCTCTCTCCATTCCCCTCTCTTAAGTGAAGCATCAAGAGTTAAAGGCCCGAATGAGATGCGCTCAAGATAGGTTATCTTGTTTTTCACCGCATCAAACATACGTTTTATTTGATGATATTTCCCCTCGATAAGAGTTATTCTACCCGAAGCACGCCCCTCATCAAGCTCTATTTGGGCAGGCTTTGTCTCATATCCGTCGTCGAGCGTTACTCCGGCTTCAAGAAGAATCCTATCCTCCTCACTAAGCGGGAATTTTGACTTATAAGCATACGTCTTCTTAACGTGATGCTTTGGAGAGAGCAATCGGTGAGCAAGCTCCCCGTTGTCTGTTATAAGCATCAACCCAAGAGTGTTTTTATCAAGTCTTCCACACGGAAATAGATTGAATTTTCTATATTCAGCCGGTAGAAGCTCAAGCACGGTCGGGTCTTTACCATCCTCGGTAGCACTGACGTAACCATCTGGCTTATTTAGCATAATGTATCTGTATTTCTTGTAGGTTACTTCCCTGCCGCAATAGATAATAACGTCTTTCTCGGGGTCGATATGCTTTGAAGCATCTCTGCAGGGAGTGCCGTTCACTACAATTCCACCCTTGCGTGCGGCAGACGAGGATTCGCTTCTCGTCGCTATTCCCATAGTAGAAAGAAATTTATCTATCCTCACGGCACCCTCCCATTTCTACATCTGCGCAAGAAAAATAAGCAGCAGTGCGCCCGCAATGACGAGCCCAAGGGCAAAACCAAGATAAAAATCTGCGACAAAGCCCTTCTTTTTCATTTTTATTCTCATTTTTGCTTTCTCCGAAATGCAAAAATAGTTTCTCTGCTGAAAACTTGTTATATGCGCACTTAATTACCTTTTATATTTTAACACATTTTCATTCTTTTGTAAAGGATTTTACAGCATATTTACTCAACTTAAAAAAAGAAGTATTTTATCCCTTGACAAAATGAATTTTTTGTGGTATGATATCTACGTTTTGAAGCGTTACTCTTCATTGGGAAGGATATATCGGCATTCGCCGATGAACCACGAAGCGGATTCGCTTGCCAAGGGCAATCGAACCACTTCTCAATCCTCTCCTCGCTTCACTCGGAGGGATATCGAAGCGGTCATAACGAGGCGGTCTTGAAAACCGTTTGTGAGCAATCACACGTGGGTTCGAATCCCACTCCCTCCGCCATTAGAAGCAGTGCGTTTGCCATTGGCAAACGCACTGCTTCTTTATTTATATATACGCAACTGTTATAATTGTATAAAAAAAACACTATTCACACCCCCTCTCTTGACAAAATTACCATATTTTTATTTTAATTGAATAAAACTAACCAAAGCACTTGACAAATTTGCATAAAGAGTGTATAATATTCGCATAAAGATAATTTCTGCGCATATTTATGCACAAAGGAGTGTAATCATGAATAAAGAAAACATCAAAAAAGTAGTACTTGCATATTCGGGCGGTCTTGATACGTCCATCATAATCCCGTGGCTCAAGGAAAATTACAATAACTGCGAGGTCATTGCCGTTTCCGGTAACGTAGGTCAGGCAGACGAGCTTGACGGACTTAAAGAAAAAGCTATCAAGACAGGAGCATCCAAGCTTTACGTTCTTGATCTCACAGAAGAATACGTTGACGAATACATAATCCCCACAATGAAGGCAGGCGCAGTATATGAGGAGTACCTCCTCGGCACTAGCCACGCTCGTCCCTGCATCGCAAAAGGCCTCGTTGAAATAGCTCTTAAAGAGGGCGCTGACGCTATCTGCCACGGATGCACGGGTAAGGGTAACGACCAGGTTCGTTTCGAGCTTGCTATAAAGCATTTTGCTCCGAATATGCCTATCATCGCACCTTGGCGCGAATGGGATATCAAGTCCCGTGAGGAGGAGATAGACTACGCCGAGGCTCACAATATTCCTCTTAAAATAAACCGTGAGACAAATTACTCCAAGGACAAAAACCTCTGGCACCTCTCTCACGAGGGTCTCGACCTTGAGGATACAGGAAATGAGCCGCAGTACGAAAAGCCCGGCTTCCTTGAAATGGGTGTTTCTCCCATTATGGCTCCCGATAAGCCCACCTATATAACACTTGATTTCGAGCAGGGCGTCCCCGTTGCTCTCAACGATGAAAAGATGAGCGCAAAGAACATCATCCTCAAGCTCAACGAGATCGGCGGTGCAAACGGCATAGGACTTCTTGATATCGTCGAGAACCGTCTTGTCGGCATGAAGTGCCGCGGTGTTTACGAAACTCCCGGCGGAGCAATTCTCTACAAGGCTCACAGCGTTCTTGAATCCATCTGCCTTGATAAGATGACCTCTCATGAGAAGCAGAAGCTCTCTATCACTTTCGCAGAGCTCGTTTACAACGGCCAGTGGTTCACCCCCTTACGCGAAGCGCTCTCCGCATTCGTTGACAAGACTCAGGAGCGTGTAACGGGTAAGGTCCGCCTCAAGCTCTACAAGGGCAACATGATAAACGCAGGTGTTTGGAGCCCCTATTCCCTTTACAGCGAAGAGATAGCAACATTCGGTGAAAGCGACTACAACCAGAAGGATTCCGAAGGCTTTATCAACCTCTACGGTCTGCCTATCAAGGTTCAGGCTATAGTTGACGGCAAGAAATAATATTTTTAGTAGAATTTGTGATTTCGTGGACTCTTACGAGAGCCACGAAATCACAAATTTCATACAGAAAGGATTTTCAAATGGCTAAAATGTGGGCGGGAAGGACCGACGGCACAACCGAAAAGATAGCCGACGATTTCAATTCTTCGATACACTTTGACTGCAAGATGTACCGCCAGGATATAAAAGGAAGCATGGCTCATGCGGCTATGCTGGCGGCAAAAAATATAATAAGCGAATCAGAAGCGGATACGCTTATCGCAGGTCTTGAGGGCATACTCGCCGATCTTGAGAGCGGTGCTCTTGAGTTTGATATGGAGTGCGAGGATATACATATGTTCGTTGAGCAAGTGCTTACCGAGCGTCTTGGCGACGTAGGCAAAAAGCTTCACACAGCGAGAAGCCGCAACGATCAGGTAGCGCTTGACATTCGTATGTATCTGCGTGACGAGGCAAACGATATTATCTCTCTCCTAAAAAAGCTTATCGGCACAGTTACCGACAAAGCAGAGGAATATAAGGGCACGATAATGCCGGGTTATACGCATCTGCAACGAGCTCAGCCCATCACCTTCGGTCATCATCTTATGGCATATGCAATGATGCTTCTGCGTGATATCGACCGTATCGGGGACTGCAAGAAGCGTATGAATATCTCCCCTATCGGTTGCTGTGCACTTGCAGGTACGACTTACGATACGGACCGCCGCTTTGAGGCTGAAAAGCTCGGATTTGACGGCATCTGTCTCAACTCTCTTGACGGTGTTTCGGACAGAGATTTTTGTGCGGAGCTCCTCTCTGCCCTCTCTATACTTATGATGCACCTCTCACGCTTCTCGGAGGAGATAATCCTCTGGTCGAGCTGGGAATTCAAGTTCGTTGAGCTTTCGGACGCATTTACAACCGGCTCATCTATAATGCCGCAGAAAAAGAACCCAGATATGG
>SVUB01000080.1 GCA_015063495.1 Oscillospiraceae bacterium | reverse complement strand
CTCGCGCGACACTGAACTCACATTTCTACCCAATAATTTTGCAATTTTTCTGTAACTGTAACCTTTTTTGTAAAATTCCCGTAGACAACAGCGTTCTTCTATGGTAAAATGGGTATAGCTCATATTGAATCTCCTTTTGTTATTGTGGTGTGTGGTAACTTCATTATAACACAGGATTCGGTATGAGCGTTCTTTTTTCTTAAAAGTGTTGCACTTAATAGTATAATTCACCGAAAACATAAAAAAGACCGTTGTGAACAACGGTCTTAATTATATTTTTTAGTTATCCAGCTCCATCATCTTCTGGCCGAAAACCTGATTTCCGTTAGTTACGAACGGAATGCCAAGATGATCGTATGCAAGCTTTGTGACGCATCTTCCGCGAGGGGTTCTTGCCAAAAAACCAATCTGCATAAGATAAGGCTCGTATACGTCCTCAATAGTCACGGTTTCCTCGCCGATCGTTGCTGCCAGGGTATCCAGACCAACGGGGCCTCCCCCGTAATACTTGATTATCGCTTCAAGGAGACGGCGGTCTATGTTATCGAGACCGAGCTCGTCTATCTCAAGAGACTCCAATGCAAATTTTGCAATATCGGAGGTAATCGTTCCGTTACCCTTGACAAGGGCAAAATCACGTACACGCTTTAAAAGTCGGTTAGCAATTCTCGGGGTACCGCGTGATCTTGATGCGATGCTGTACGCACCGTCGTCGGTTATTGCAATATCAAGAATGGTTGCAGAACGTTTTACGATCGTAGCCAGCTCCTCGGGAGTGTAAAGCTCAAGCTTCAGCATAACGCCGAATCTGTCACGCAGAGGTGTTGTGAGCTGACCTGCACGGGTCGTTGCACCGATGAGGGTGAATTTCGGTATAGGCATATGAATAGTTCTTGCGCTCGGACCCTTACCAATAATAATGTCTATGGCGTAATCCTCCATAGCGGGGTAGAGGATTTCCTCTGCAACACGAGATAAACGGTGAATCTCGTCGATAAAGAGAACGTCGCCCGGGGCAAGATTCGTAAGTATTGCCGCAAGGTCGCCTGCCTTTTCAATAGCAGGACCTGACGTGGTGCGGATGTTGACTCCCATTTCATTCGCAATTATGGCGGAAAGGGTAGTCTTACCAAGACCGGGAGGGCCGTAGAGCAGAACGTGGTCAAGGGGCTCTCCACGAAGCTTCGCACTCTCAATATAGATCTTCAAATTTGATTTTGCCTTGTCCTGACCAACGTATTCCTCGAGGGTCTTGGGACGCAGACAATTCTCAACGTCTCCGTCGGAGATTGAGTCGTATTCGTTTGACAGAATTCGGTTTTCAAAATCGAATTCGTTTACTTCTTCCATCATAAAAAATGAGTCCTTTCAGCTTATCTTGCAAGCTTCTTGAGAGCCAGTCTTATTATCTCACCGGTGTCGGTAATAGAGGGGTCTATTCCCTTGAGAATAGAGAGCGCTGTGGTTTTGTCATAACCCAAAACGGTAAGAGCCTCTGCAGCTTCGGAAATTGCAGAACTAGGAATATAAACCGAGGCAGAAGCGGAAAAGTCGCCGCTTGCGATATCTCCTTCAAGCATCTCCTTCGACATTTTATCCTTGAGCTCAAGAATGATCCTTGCAGCGGATTTTGCGCCTATTCCGTTGGCCTTTGCAATAGCCTTTTTGTCTTCGGTACAGATGGCAACAGCAAGCTTTTCCGGAGTCATTGTAGAGAGAATACTCATAGCCGCCTTGGGGCCTATTCCGCTCACCGAAGTAAGTCTGTTAAAGCACTCTTTTTCCTCGTTTGAACCAAAACCGAACAGCTCAATACCGTCCTCTCTGACGGCAAGATGTGTGTAAAGCTTAACGGTTTTACCGAGCTTTGAAGCATATGCCTCGGAGGTAAGAAGGCTGACTGTCAGCTTATATCCAACGCCGCCGCAATCGATAACGCAGCAGCTTGTATCTCTGTATGCAAGCTCGCCCTGCAGGTAATAGAACATGTTTTTCTCCCTTCGTGTTGAGTCATGGGTCGTAGATATGTTACGACATAATTTCACAAGTATATAATACCATATTCTTTTGCTTTTTTCAAGTCGCTTTTTGCAATTATCCGTACTTTTTTACAAAAGTCGTAAAATGAATAAAAATTCGTTTTTTATGCAAAATGTTTGCAAATCAGTTGACATTTTATCTCTTATGAGATATAATAATATAAATACATTTTATTTTGCGAGGACAAATTTATGCAGAGAAAACAGGCTAGAGAAAACGCATTTATGCTTATATTCGAAAGCGTTTGCAAGAGTGACGAAACTGCTGAGGAGATTTTCAGCAAGGCTACCGAGCTTCGCGGTCTTGAATATGATCAGTACGTAACCGACGTGTTCTTCGGCGCGTATGAGAATGCCGCACTTCTGGATGAAAAAATGGATAAGCACCTCAAGGGATGGAAGAAGGAGAGAATTTCTCCCGTTTCCTTGGCAACACTCCGTCTCGGATGCTACGAGATGCTCTTTATGGAGGACATTCCTGCCAAGGTAAGCATTAACGAGGCGGTTGAGCTTTCCAAGAAATATGATGACGAGAAGTCCTACTCCTTTGTTAACGGTGTTCTTAATGCGGTTGCAAACGAGATAAACGCCAATGAAAAATAATTCTGTGGTGCTGGGAGTCGACACCAGCAACTATACCACGTCTGTTGCTATCATTGGTATTGACGGAGAGCTTATCGCAAACCTGAAAATGCCACTGCGTGTTAAGGAGGGCGAACGTGGACTGCGCCAGTCCGATGCGCTTTTCAGCCATACCGTAAATATTCCGCAGCTCATGAAGCAGGCGGGGGAATACCTATATGGAAAAGACGTTGTTGCGATCGGCGTCAGCGAAAAGCCCCGCAACGTCGAGGGCTCGTATATGCCTTGCTTCCTTGCAGGTGTTGCGGCTGCCGAGAGCATAGCTCAGACTATGCATTTGCCTTTGTATCGTTTTTCACACCAGTGCGGTCACATTATGGCTGCACTTTATTCATCGAAAAGCGACGAGCTTCTTGAGCGGGATTTTGCCGCCTTTCATATTTCCGGCGGTACGACAGAGCTTGTAAGGGTAAGAAACGTCGACGGCTGCTTCCAAACAGAGCTGGTGGGAGGAACTGCGGATCTCAACGCAGGTCAGGTCATTGACAGAATCGGCGTGTATCTTGGCATGCCTTTTCCTGCAGGACCTCACATGGAACAAGCTGCGCTTAGCAATACAAAGAAAATTCCCAGAAAGAAATTATCCGTAAACGGAATGAAAATAAATCTTTCAGGGCTTGAGAATATGGCGGTAACGCTGTATAAGGAGAGCAATGATAAGGCGCTTGTGGCAGCCTTTGTCTTTGATTACCTAGCACGTGCAATATCTGCTATGATCGACGCCTATGAAACGGAATACGGCAAGGGCAAGATCCTCTGCGCCGGCGGAGTAATGTGTAACCGAATAATAAAGGATATGCTTTCATCAAAATATGACGTTGCGTTTGCCGAGCCGGCTATGTCTGCCGACAATGCAGTTGGATGCGCCTGTCTTGCGTTGAGAGCATTCAAATCGGAGAATAACTGTGATTGATATTAATTCACTCAGAGAGCGTGACAATATCGAGATCTTTTCGGTTTCATCGCTTAACGAGTATATAAAAGGCATTTTTGAAAACAACAGGACCCTCAGTTCGGTCACCGTCAGGGGAGAGATATCCAATTTTACTAACCATAGGAGCGGACATCTTTACTTTTCTCTCAAGGATGGGGACGGTCAGATCAGGGCGGTCATGTTCCGTTCCCGTGCCGCAGGACTGAAATTTATGCCCGAGTCGGGAATGAAGGTCATTGTTCACGGATCCGTCAGCGTTTTCCCGAGAGACGGCTCCTATCAGATATACGTATCCTCAATGCAACCCGACGGAATCGGGGCGCTGTACCTTGCTTATGAACAAATGAAGGCTCGCCTTGCTGAGGAGGGACTCTTCGATGAGGAACATAAGCAGCCTATACCTACTTTCCCGAGGCGTATCGGCGTTATTACGTCTCCCACAGGTGCGGCCGTCCGTGACATTATTAACGTTACAGGTCGTAGATATCCCTTGGCTGACGTATATCTTTATCCGGCACTTGTTCAAGGCTCGGGAGCCGAGGCAAGTCTTGTAAAAGCACTTGATTATCTTGATAAATCAGGCCTCTGCGACATAATTATCATCGGTCGTGGTGGAGGATCAATAGAGGATCTGTGGGCATTTAATAGCGAGATCCTGGCTAGACGTATATATTCTGCAGTTACGCCGGTTATTTCTGCCGTAGGTCACGAGACCGATTTCACAATATGCGATTTCGTGGCGGATATGCGTGCGCCAACACCGTCAGCGGCAGCCGAGCTTGCCGTACCCGACAAGCGTGAACTT
>SVUB01000005.1:23880-34042 GCA_015063495.1 Oscillospiraceae bacterium | reverse complement strand
CGCTTGAGCGTGAACGTGGAATCACCATTCTCGCAAAAAATACCGCAGTTCACTACGGTGACGTTAAAATAAACATAGTTGATACTCCCGGACACGCAGACTTTGGCGGAGAGGTTGAACGTATACTTAAGATGGTAAACGGCGTTATCCTTCTCGTCGATGCGGCGGAGGGCCCGATGCCCCAGACCAGATTCGTTCTCCAGAAGGCTCTTGAGATGAATCACAGAGTTATTGTGGTGGTAAACAAGATAGACAAGCCCGATGCGCGTCTTGAAGAGGTTGAGGAAGAGGTACTTGAGCTTCTTATTGACCTTAATGCTACCGATGAGCAGCTTGACAGCCCTATGATATTCTGCTCGGGCAGAAACGGCACGGCTTCTCTTTCTCCTTATGAGGCCGGAACAGACCTTAAGCCCCTTTTTGATACGATAATAGAATATATGCCGGCTCCCGAGGGAGATGCTGACGGTGAGCTTCAGCTTCTCGTTTCTTCGATTGACTATAATGAATTTGTCGGCCGAATCGGAATAGGACGCATTGAGAGAGGTTCTCTTAAGCAGAATCAGGATGCGCTCATTTGTAACTACCACTCGGGGGCAAATCCGAGAAGAACGAAGATAGTATCTATCTATCAGTTTGACGGACTAAGCAGAACCGCCGTTGAGAGCGCTACTGTCGGTGATATAGTATGCTTTGCAGGTGCGGCAGATATTACGATAGGTGATACGGTCACCTCTACCGTAGCTCCCGAGCCGCTTGAATTCGTTAAGGTCAGCGAGCCTACGATGGAGATGACGTTTGCTGTAAACGACAGCCCGTTTGCAGGAAAAGAGGGTAAATTCGTTACGTCCCGTCAGCTTCGTGAGCGTCTTTATAAGGAGCTTCTTAAGGACGTTTCGCTCCGTGTTGAGGACGGCGAGACCACAGACCAGTTCCAGGTCGCAGGAAGAGGCGAGATGCATCTTTCCATACTTATCGAGACTATGCGACGTGAGGGCTACGAGCTTTGCTGCAGTACTCCCAGAGTGCTCTATAAGGATATAGACGGTGTAAGACACGAGCCTATGGAACGTGTTTCGATAGACGTTCCCGAGGAGGCTATGGGTACGGTTATCGAGAAGCTCGGAAGAAGAAAAGGCGAGCTTCTTGAGATGAATCCTCACGGAAACCGTATGCGTATAGAATATTCTATACCTTCAAGATGCCTTTTCGGTTACCGCTCCGAATTCATGACAGACACCAGAGGCGAGGGTATAATCAACTCGATATTCGACGGTTATCAACCCTACAAGGGTGAGATACCCATGAGATATACAGGCTCTCTCGTTGCCTCCGAGGACGGTGAGACCACAAGCTACGGTCTTTACGGTACGCAGGAGCGTGGAGATATGTTCGTTGGTGTTGCGACTCCCGTTTATGAGGGAATGATAGTCGGTCAGAATCCCAAGGGACAGGATATTGCAGTCAATCCCTGCAAGAAAAAGCATCTCACATCTATCCGCTCCACAGGTGCGGATGAGAAGCTTATCCTCACTCCTCCGATAATATTCAGCCTTGAAGAGGCGATAGAGTTTATTGAAGACGATGAGCTTATTGAGGTAACTCCGAAGTCGGTGAGACTTCGCAAGAGAATACTCAATACCGAGCTTCGCCTTAAAGCAGAGGCTGCAAAGAAAAAGCTTGCTGCAAAATAAAAAAAGACGCTGTGCACTTGCACAGCGTCTTTCTTATTATACGTCGGGAAGCTCGTCCGCAATATCCTCAAGAGACGGGAGCTCAGGGGTACGCTTCGGTATCTTTTTGAGTGGATCGTAAGCAAATCTTCTGCAGCTATGAGTCTGAAGCACAACGCCCTTTTTTGAGCAAAGCACGTAATCGTCACCCGAGAGGGGCGTGGCTTTCTCGCAGTAGGCGCAACACCGTATTATCTCGTTTTTATCGTTCTCGCTTCTGTTTCTCATGGCAAAAGCCTCCGTTTAGCATGTTCTTTAGTTTATTATAGCCTATAGACAGAAAAAAATCAAGAGTGGTGCAACCGTTTTTTGCTTTTTCTGAATATTTTTTGAAAAAGGTGGAAAAAAATCCAATATTATAGGTAAATATTGTATAATAATCATTGACAAAAAGAGTGGATTTATGATATAATGTATCCAAAGAATCTTCAGACGGGGGTAACGGATATGGAAAATATCGAGAGCACATCGGCTTTTTCTGTTTCTTGCGCAAGAACCGTTATTATTACCTCGTGCAAAGGCGGAGTCGGAAAGTCGACTGTCACCGCAAACCTTGCTTTTGCTCTTGCCAAAAGAGGAAAAAAGGTGCTTGCTGTCGACTGTGATTTCTCGAATCGCTCGCTTGACCTTATTTTTGGGTGCGAGGATTCTGTAATATACGATATCTGTGACGTTATCTATGGCAGAGTTGATATTGAACGAGCCGTGATAAAGGACCCAAGATGCGATACGCTTTATTTCTGTGCAGCTCCTCTTGAAACCGAGGAGAGCTTTACCAGAGAGCAGTTTACCGAGGTGCTTGATAAGGCTAAAAAAGCATTTGAGCTTGACTTTATACTTATCGATACTCCCGGTGCGGCGGGTGATACCGTAGAGCTTGTTTCGGGAGACGCATCCCTTGCACTTATCGTTGTTTCGCATCAGCCGACGGCGGCGAGAGCTGCGGAGAGAACCGGAATGATGCTTGACCGCCTTGAGATAAGGGATCAGAGGCTTATCGTAAACGCCTTTGATGCAGAGGCGGTCATAAATGGTCTTCGCTCGGGTATAAACGAGCTTATCGACAAGACACGCACGAGAATAATCGGAATAATTCCTCAGGATTACGAGCTTTCGCTCTCGCAGGAATACGGAAAGCTGTGTGCCGAGGTCGACAACAAGAACATGAAGAAAATTGCTACCGCATTTGATAATACGGCGGCAAGAATATGCGGTGCAGGTGTACCGCTTCTAAAGAAGGTTTACGCAGGTAAGAAACGCAGAGAGCTGCTTGAGAAATAAACAGCTGGCAAGGAAAGGAACGAAATCAGATGCAAATTGCAATTATCGCACACGACACGAAAAAGGAACTTATGACCCAGTTTTGTATCGCCTATTGTGGTATACTCAGTAAGCATAATTTGTGTGCTACGAGCATTACTGCAAAGTATATCTCGGAAGCGACGGGTCTTAAAATAGAGAAGCTGATGACGGGTGAGCATGGGGGCGAGCAGCAGATAGCCTCAAGAATAGCTTACGACGAGATAGACGTACTCTTGTTCTTCCGCAGCACGAGCCCAATGGATTCATATAACGAAGAGGAGTTTGAGCTCCTTACTATGTGTGACAGGCATAACGTTCCGGTTGCGACGAATATTGCTACGGCAGAGGTGCTTATCTGTGCACTTGAGCGCGGCGACCTTGACTGGCGTGAGATAGTCAATCCCCATTCGGAATATAATCAGAACAGAAATTAAAGAAAACAGGTTCACAAACGTGAACCTGTTTTTTATCTTATACTGACCTCACCGGATCGGAGAACCTCGGTGCTACCGTCCCCATGACGGAGAATAAGGCCAAAATCATTGTCGATATCCACTGCCGCAGCCATTGGGAATAGGTCGGGTTCCCTTGCAAACACCACTCTTGGATCTTCATTTGGTACGATAGAGGGATGCAGAATATGGACCTCTTTCCCGAGAGTTGTGCAGTGTTTTCTGTATAAGTCAAGATATTCGCCCTCGTTTTCTCGGCTTAATAGAGAGCTGTAAACCCTTGATATTTCGTTGGCAAGAGCAGAAAGAAGCTTATATTTATCTGTTTTCTTTCCCGTCAGGGCATATATTGATGAAGCTATCGCAGAGAGCTCCCCATCAAAGCCTTGTGGACTTTGATTTTGATTTATTCCGATGCCTATTATCAGCTTTTCGGGCCTTCCATCCCCGCCCCAGACGGTCTCGGCAAGGATTCCGCATATTTTTTTGCCGTGTAGCAGAAGGTCGTTTGTCCATTTTATATCGGGGGTTATTTTGCATACCTTTTCTAAGGCACGAAGCACTGCAACAGCACATTTACCCGTGAGAGGGACAAGGGCTTCGGGCGAAATTTCCTTTGCCTCAAAATAGAACGAAACGTAAAGACCGCCCTCGGCCGAGACAAAATTTCTTCCCATTCTGCCGTGACCTTTTGTCTGGCGGTGGGCAAGTATTATGCCGTTTCCGGGCAGAGCCTCACTCTTGCAGTATTCATTTGTTGAGGGAAGCTCGTTAAATTCTGTCAGCTTTAGTCCTGACAGAGTTTTTTTATTTCTAAAAAACATATTTTACTCCGTTTTTCCGGCTTCCGCAAGGAACTGTATAGCTTCTGTCGAGCCGGCAATCGCCGCTTCTCTTATAAGCCTTTCGGCCTTCTTTCTGTTTATTCTGCACCCGATGCCCTCAAGATGGAAGAGACCGAGAAGATATTTAGCGTCCCTTATAGTTTCTCCGTAGACGTCGTTTTCGTCCTTGCATGCAGCGACGATAGATAGCCATCTGTGAGCATCTATATAACTTTCGGTTATTGCACGTGCTCTCTCTTCTTCTATTTTTTCACGTTCTTCGTCACAAAAATCACCCGCAAGAGCGGCATAATCGTAATTACTCTCTGCCTTATGAAATGGAATACGGCAAATGTTACTGCATACGGGATTTCCTGCATAGCCCATAGAAAACGCAGTTGCAAGATAGAGCTGTGCCTCGGGGCAGCCTGCGTTTGCGCTGAGCTCCATATAGTGGATAGCTTTTGCAATATCACGCTTTACACCCTGACCGTTCATGGTCATAACAGCGAGATTATAGGCGGCGTCGCCGCCCTCAAGATATACTGCTACTGCATAGAAATCGGCAGCCTTTTCAAAGCTCTGCTCAACGCCTATGCCGAACTGATGCAGGTATCCCATATTGAACATTGCGTCAAGGTCTCCGCCCCACGCAAGCTCTTTGTATATCTCTGCCGCTGCGGTGTAATCACCCTTTGCGTAGAGAGCGTTTGCAGTAATAAGATCGTTCATTTTCTTTAAAAATCCTTTCGCCGCTCGGCGGCGCTTTTTTATTATATTATTTTACCACAGCGCATCTTCTGTGTCAAGTAGACGTGATTTTTTAGACTCTGTTCTCATATTTATGTAAAAAGACAAGTTTTGCGGACAGGAGATATTATGGTAGCAGAGAAAAAGAGACAAATCGCGAGAGATGAAGAAGTGAGGGGGCTTTCGAGTGCCGAGGTCGAGGCTTCAAGACTTAAGTACGGTGAAAACAGGATGAGCAAACGCAAGAGCAGGACTTTTATTGGGGCCTTTCTTTCAAACCTCGGAGACCCCGTTATAAAAGTGCTTCTCGGAGCGCTTATCATAAATATACTGTTCCTTTTCAGCAGTGGTGATATATACGAAACGGTGGGAATAGGAATATCTGTTTTTCTTGCTACCTTTATCTCTACGCTTTCGGAATACGGAAGTGAAGCGGCCTTTGAGAAGCTGAACGAATCGGGTGAGGACGTAAAATACAGGGTGAGACGTGACGGCTGTATTAAAGAGATCACGCCGGAGGAAATAGTAGTAGGTGACATACTGTTGCTTTCGGCAGGAGAAAAGATACCTGCTGACTGTATTCTTATCACGGGTGAGCTTGACGTTGACCAATCTGCCATGACAGGAGAGGGCAAGGAGGTACATAAAAGGCCCTTTGTCGGATCAGAACCGACGTCCCCTGCTCTTGAGCCGTCGCTCTCCTATGCACTTCTCGGCGGATGCGTTATTGTGTCTGGCGAGGGGGTGGCGAGGGTAGCTGTTGTCGGGGATTCAACGTTTCTTGGCGGTATTTCAAGTGAGATACAGATGCAGACAAGAGAGAGTCCGCTTCGCATAAGGCTAACCAAATTGGCCGCTACCATAAGTAAGCTCGGATATATAGCGGCGGCACTGGTGGCGTTTGCTTATCTTATAAACAGCTTTATTCTTGATAGCGGTCTTCACCCCGCACTCATTCTTATGAAGCTTGGCGACGTTCACTATCTTTTCTCAAAGCTTCTCCACGCATTTACACTTGGACTTACCGTCATAGTAGTGGCAGTTCCGGAGGGACTTCCGATGATGATAGCGGTGGTCCTCTCGGCAAATATAAAGAGAATGACAAAGGATAACGTTCTTGTTCGCAAGCCTGTGGGTATTGAGGCGGCAGGAAGCATGAATATACTTTTTACCGACAAAACCGGAACTCTCACCGAGGGCAAGCTAACGGTAAAGGAGTATATCCTTGGTGACGGAACGTTGGTTTCCCCCTTGGGCAAAGTGCAAAAATCGGGAATAATGCGTCTCTTTGCTTTATCGGGTATTTTTAATACCTCGTCGGTCTTGACACGTGAGAAAAAGGGAAGAGTGACTGCCTTTGGCGGAAATATGACAGACAGAGCACTTACAGAGAGTGCTTCGCCGTATTTTCCCGAATTTGAACGGGTCGAGGTCCTCAGACGGATGCCCTTTGACAGCGATAAAAAGATATCTGCGGTGCGGCTTGGCGGTGCAGAAAAGAGAGTGCTTATAAAAGGAGCACCCGAGAGGCTCCTTCCATTCGTTCGTGCCTGCTATTTAGAGGATGGAAGAAAAGCAACATTTAATCTTGTGCGATTTGAGAGACATATAAGCAGTATCACATCGTCGGGTGGCAGAGTAGTGCTTATTGCAGAAAGTGATTCTATGCCGGGAGAGGGAAAGATGTCACTTACTCTTATCGGCGCCGCCCATCTATCGGATAGGATAAGAAAAGAGGCGGCAGACTCGGTTTCAAGGCTTCAGAGCGCAGGGGTGCACGTCGTTATGGTCACGGGAGATAACATAGAAACGGCAAGGAGCATAGCCGAGCAGTGCGGTCTTATCGGAGGAGATGTTGATATCTGTATAACGAGCAGTGAACTTGCAAAGCTCGGTGACGTAAAGCTCCGTTCTCTTTTGCCGAGGATAGGTGTGGTTGCAAGGGCGCTTCCGTCTGACAAGAGCAGGCTTGTGAGGGTAGCACAGGAGGCTGAAATGGTAGTCGGAATGACGGGCGACGGAATAAACGATGCGCCGGCGCTAAAGCGTGCGGATATTGGCTTTGCGATGGGAAACGGAACGCAGGTTGCAAAGGAAGCCGGAGACATCATAATCCTTGACAATAATCTCTCCTCTATTGCAAAGGCGGTGCTTTACGGTCGTGGGATATTTAAGAATATCAGAAAATTTATTACTCTCCAGCTTACCATGAATTTATGTGCCGTGGGAATCTCGATGATAGGTCCGTTTATAGGCTTTGACGCACCCGTAACTGTGGTGCAGATGCTCTGGATAAACATAATTATGGATACCCTTGGCGGTCTTGCGTTTGCAGGGGAGCATGCCCCTGAGGAATATATGAAAGAGAAGCCTAAAAAGAGGGATGAGGCGATACTGAACCGATATATGGCGGGCGAGATATTGACTATGGGTGGCTTTACCGTTGCACTTTGCCTTGCGTTTTTAAAGCTTCCTGCGATAACGAGATTTTTCAGGTACGATTCGGAAAATATCTACCTTCTTACTGCCTTTTTTGCTCTGTTTATCTTCTCAAGCGTATTTAATTGCTTCTGTGCAAGAACTGACAGCCTTAATATCTTCAGGTGGCTTTCAAAAAACAAGGTATTTATTTTTATAATGCTACTTATAACCGTTATTCAGGTGGTGTTTATATACCTTGGCGGTAGCGTACTCCGCACAGCTCCGCTTACCTTCCCTGAGCTTCGGGCAACGCTTGTTCTTGCACTGTCGGTATTTCCCGTGGACTTCCTTCGCAAAACTATTCTGCGACTTCTTGGTTCAAAAAATCGCTCATATTAAAATAAAAGCTCGGTTCATGCTGAACCGAGCTTTTGTTATTTGATTCTGACAAGTGTTTTTATTCCCTCGGAGAGGGCAAGGCATAGTGCATCTGCTTCCTCTCTTGTGTTTTCGGGGCAGAGGCTTATGCGAAGTGAGCAGTCTGCTTCCTTTGCATCAAGTCCGAATGCAATGAGCGCACTGCTTGGTGTTGAAGAATGCGAGGAGCAGGCAGAGCCGCTTGAAACGAATATTCCCTTTGCGGAAAGGTAGTGTAGCATCGTCTCACTTTTAATGCGAGGGAGAGTAATGTTTACTATATGCGGTGCACACTCACCTGCAGGAGCATTTACCCGTATATCATTCGGCAGGTTCGCTATGATATGCTTGCGAACTTCATTCATCTTTTCGGTGGATGACGAAATATTTATAAATCCCGTCTTTGCCGCCGCACCGAAGCCTGCGATGCCGATGGTGTTTTCCGTTCCCGAACGGAGTCCATATTCCTGTCCACCGCCGAGAAGAGTGGGGATAAGCTTTTTCTTTTTTATGATATCGGGCGAGATATAAAGAGCACCTACGCCCTTTGGACCGTGTATCTTATGTGCGCTGAGCGTTATAAGGTCAGCACCGAGCGACGCAACGCTAAAGCCTAGTTTTAAGAATCCCTGCACTGCATCGCAGTGAGTGACGGCATCCGGACTTTTCGATTTTATTATCTTAAATGCACGCGATACGTCGTATACAGCACCTGTCTCGTTGTTTACCATCATAATGCTGGCAAGTAAAGCTCCGTCGGCCTCGTGCTCGAGCATTTCGATGTCAAGCTCGCCGCCCACAGTCGGTATTCTTATTACCCTAAAGCCTTCTTCCTCAAGACGGCGCATGGGGTTCTCAACCGATGGGTGCTCACTGTCTGTGGTGATTATTTTATTTGACGTTCTGCGCTTTTTTGCATATACACTTCCGAAAATGGCGAGATTACTTGCCTCGCTTCCGCAGGAGGTGAAGATAAGCTCGGAATCACGGAGCATTTTTACGCCAAGAGCTTCTCCTATGCTCTTTCTTGCCTCTCTTATTATTTTTTCGGCAGCAAGGCCCTCGGAGTGGAGTGACGACGGATTTCCATAGACGTCCATTGCCTCTATCATAGCATTTTTCACCGATTCCGAGAGTGCGGTCGTTGCGCTGTTATCGAAATATATCTTTTCCATTACTTGAATATGAACTCCGTTATCATCTTATCGACGTCCTCATAATGGCTATCGTAATTTTCGGGGGTCGAGGTGTAGGTGAAAGTGTAGAACATATTGTTATGTACGGCGATTATCTGCATAAATTTATAGCTTACCGTATCGATATCTGCACTGAAAACGTATTTAAGTGCCGCTTTTTCGCCCCAGAGAGTCTGCTCTGCCTCTGAAATTACGCTGAAATTCTTATAGGTTTCGGCATAGCTTGCTTTACAAGTGCTCCAATAATCGTCGATGCTTGCCATATCGCTCTCGGGATAGAATGAGCTTACGTTTACGCTCGAACGGTCGGATGAGGAGTAATAAGCACCGTATATTCCGCTGCTTTCTGTAAGTATCCAGCTTGAAGGAACGAAAAGGGTGTATGCTACGCCTTCGTCCGATGCTATCTGCATGCCCTTTGGGATCTCAGCGTCGCCCGAGCAGGACGCAAGAGAAAGAGCAAGAGCGAGAATGAGGAAAAGTACCGTTAATTTTTTCATTTTATACCTCTTTTTTAGTCAGTTTTAGTTTTTATTTTGAGCATAGCCTCAGCAGCAGATAGTACAGCTATTCTGCCACTCTCGTAGGTAAGACCGCCCTGAAGATAAGCGGTGTAAGGCGGGCGGAGAGGCCCGTCTGCACTTATTTCTATTGAAGACCCTTGTGTAAAAGCACCTGCCGCCATAATCACCTCGTCCTGATAACCCGGCATTGCCCACGGAACGGGGGCGACGAAGGAATCTATCGGCGAGCCTGCCTGTATGCCCTGGCAGAAGGCTATAAGCTCCTCAGCAGAGCCTGTTATTATCTGCTGGATTATATCGCTTCTCTCCTCATTCCATCTCGGCTCAACGTCATATCCGAGTTTTTCGAAGATGTATGCCGCAAGATGAGCGGTCTTAAGTGCCTGTGCAACTGTGTGGGGGGCGTAGAAAAGTCCTTTGTAGAAGCTCTTGTTAAGTCCAAGAGTAGCTCCGACTTCACAGCCCGTGCCTACAGAGGTAAGTCTATACGACGCAAGCTCGACAGCCTTTGCCTTGCCTGCAATATAACCTCCGACCTCTGCC
>SVUB01000005.1:0-23870 GCA_015063495.1 Oscillospiraceae bacterium | reverse complement strand
ATACCGCCGCCCGGATTTTTAATGAGTGAGCCTATGACCATATCTGCACCGACGGCAGTAGGCTCTCTGTCCTCTACAAATTCTCCGTAGCAGTTATCGACTACGACAAAGCTTTCGGGTGAAATTCTATGTACAAGCTCTGAGAGCTCACCTATTTCGCCCGTTGTGAGAGTGCGGCGGTTAAGATAACCCTTTGAGCGCTGTACCCAAACTACCTTTGCTCTTGCACCAAGCTCTTTTAGTCTGTTTTGAATTTTCTCAAGGTCAAAGCGACCGTCCTTTAGCTCTATCTGCTCATAGCCTATGCCAAAGTCCCGCAGGGAACCGTTACCGGCCTCGCCTGCAATGCCGATGACCTCCTCAAGTGTATCATACGGCTTTCCCGCAACCGACAGCATAACGTCGCCGGGGCGCAGCAGACCAAACATTCCGATGGTAAGTGCGTGAGTTCCGTTTACGATGTTATGGCGTACGAACGCTTTTTCAGCGCCCATAACGTCCGCCCATATCTCGTCAAGCGTGTCTCTGCCCTTGTCATCATATCCGTAGCCGCTCGTGGGATTGAACATCACGTCGGAGACACGGTGCTCCATAAAGGAGTTCATTATTTTGTTTGTATTTGCGAAAGAGATGCCGTCTATGCGGTTAAAATGCTCCTTCAGAGCTTCTTCCGCCTCTGCGGCAAGTGCGAGTATTTTTTCGGAGAACTGCATTTATATTTCCTTTCAGATATTCATTTCAAGAAAGCGGCGGTAAAGCTCGGATGTCTCTTCGGCCTTGCTTGAAAGAAAAGTTATTTTTCCATTCTTGCCTGATATATTCTCAAGTTCGGCGTTTTTTATGCGGCGTAAAGCTTCTCTTGCTGTTCCAAAGCCGCCGTCGAAGATTTTTGAGCTCGGCAGAGTGGCTTCTATATGCCGTTTTACGAACGGGTAATGCGTACAACCGAGGACTACCGCATCTACGTCACCGTAAGGCGAGAGAAGCTCACGCAGATAAACCTTTATTTCAGCAGAATTGGGGTCTCCCTTTTCAATAAGCTCGGCAAGATGCGGGCAGGGGAGAGGGATTATCTCGGCTCTCTGCTCATATTCCTCGGTGAGAAGGTGAAATTTATCCTGTGAGATAGTTACGGGCGTTGCCATAACGAGTATTTTTGAGAGCCTGCCAGTACCTTTGTAGAGCTGTTCACCAAAGAGCACCGCAGGCTTTATGGCGGGCTCTATTCCCACTATCGGCAGAAGCGGATACTTTTCTCTCAACTTTCTTACAGCTGCACCTGTCGCCGTGTTGCAGGCAACGACAAGAGCTTTTGCATCCATTTTTAGCAACCTTTCGACGACGGCAAAGGACAGCTCTCTTACGAGCTCCGGTGATTTTTCACCGTACGGAGCATTTGCCGAATCACCGTAGTATATCACGTTTTCGTTTGGGGCTAAGGCTACAAGCTCACGCAGTACGCTGACTCCGCCTATGCCCGAATCAAAAACCGCTATCGGTCTTTCGTTATCTATCATTTTTCAATTCCTTCACTTAAAAAGCATTTACGATATCCTTGAATCTGTTACCTCTTGCTTCAAAGTTGACAAAGGCATCAAAGCTTGCGCATGCAGGGGAGAGCAGGACTGTGTCACCGTACGCAGCCTCTGACTTTGCCGCTTTTACTGCTTCTTCAAAATCGTTCTGTTCTATTATTGGGAGAGCAGATGCATCAAAATCGGGGCAGGCAAGGAGTGCCGCTTTTATTTTAGGTGCGGTAGCACCGGTCAGAATGACCTTTTTAGCTCTTTTGCAGAGAGCGTCGGCAAGTGGCTCGAAGGGGATCTGCTTATCATATCCGCCGCAGATTATTATCGGCTTTTCACGGAGCGCCGAAAGTGCAGCAGCGGTTCTTGTCGGGCTTGAATCTATCGAGCTGTTGTAATATTTGACTCCGTCAAGCTCTCGAACAAGCTCGAGTCTGTGAGGGACTCCTGCAAAGGTTTTTGCTATCTCGCAGATGCTCTCGGAGGTGGCAAGACCTCTTGTTATAGATATTGCCGCCATAAAATTTTCGACGTTATGTCTGCCGGGGATCATTATATCCTCGGTCTTTATTATCCTTTCCTCACTCTTGCCGTCATATACCGTTATGTATCCGTCTTTTTCGCATACTGTGCATGCGTTATCTCTGCCGCCTGTCATTTTTTCGTAATCGTTTGTTTTTGATGAGAAAAAAGTGACGGGGATTTCCGCTTTCATTCCAAGACCATAGGAGATCTCGTTTTCTGAATTTACCGTCAGATGAGATATTGGGGCGTGGCGGTATATATTGCATTTAGCCTCGGTATATTCGTCCATATCCTTATGCCAATCAAGGTGATTTGGCGTTACGTTCGTGATAACTGCACGGCTTGGGGAACGCTTCATGGTAAAGAGCTGAAAGCTTGAAAGCTCTACTACGGCAAAGTCGTTCTCGGTCATCTCTGAAACGTGAGGAAGAAGAGGTGCACCGATATTTCCACCGACCCACACTTTTCCTTTGCCTGTTTTCTTTAACTCGGCTTCAAGTATTTTATAGGTAAGAGTGGTGGTTGTCGTTTTTCCGTCGCTTCCCGTTATTGCAAGTACCGTGGCGGGGGTAAGCTCGAAGAAAAGCTCCATTTCTGAGGTGAGAAATGCTCCTCTTTCCACCGCTTTTGCTATCTGCGGAACGTCGGGGCGTATTCCGGGAGCGCGGAATATTACGTCTTCGTCTATATTTTCAAGATATTCGTCACCGAGGATGAGCTTAACGCCCTTTTCCTCTAATTCTCTTGCGTGGGGCATCAGGGCTTCGTAGCTTTTTTTATCTCTTGCGGTGACCGTAGCGCCTCTCTCTAGAAGGTATGAGATGAGCGGAAGGTTAGATACTCCTATTCCGAGCACTGTTATGGTGCCGTTTTTTATAGTCTCGTCGAGCTTTTCGAGAAGCGTCATAATATCCCTCCAAAAAATCAATTCCATAATATTATATATCAGTTTCCCCGAATATGCAAGTAAAAAGGCAAGTTTTTAACAATTTAGACGAAAAAAGAGCCGTTTTGCGTCTGCGCAAAACGGCTCTTTATGCTTTTCTATGAAAAAACGGGGGGTATCTTATAATTTATCTTTTCACTTGCCATTTGTCTAAGTGACTGTATATAGCACCCACCCTTATCCCTTTTTACAAACACTGCAAGATATTCGGGTGATACTTCTTCTCCGTTCGAGCAGTAAAAGCTCATTCGGTATGTGTTTTCTGTCTCTGCAACAGAGATTATGTCAAGGGAGAATTTGTTTGCTTGTGCCTGCACGGCAGGAATATATGCGTCTATTTTTGAAAGATATTTGAAACGGGCTGTGCTTTCGTGTCTTATATTTCCACCGTGATTAAAGTATTTGTAGAGAGCACCCTCATAGTCGCTCTCGCCTATTGCGGCGGTAATATTCATGTTTTTGTATTCCTTGGCGGCTCGTTTTAATACCTCGGTATTTCCGCTGAAGCGGGAATAATTTGTGGTGAGAAGATGGTTAAGAAGTGAGTCACCGCATTTTGAGAGTGCCGAGGCGGTATCGGAAAACTCGGGTAGCTTTATCGAATCTATGGTGAGTGCGTAGATCATATCCGAGAGGGAGGAGATAAGCTCTTCACTTGCCGAAAAATCGGCAATAGGCTCTTCTGCCGAGTAGTCGATCGGGGTATTGCCTATTATCTCGTTTACCGAGCAGGAGGAGAGGGTAACGATCAGAAAAAATGAACATATAAAAGCCAATAATCTCATCTTTTTCACATAAATACCCCCTTTCTGCCAATATAGCTATATTATATCAATATTCGCCGTGAAGGTCAATAGCTATTTGTCGAAAGGATAAAAGTTTAGTCACTTTGTCCCGAAAAAGAGAATATCCTGTTAGTGGCACATTATGCGCCAACCTAAAAATTCCAGCTTAGAAATATTATCCGGTGCTGATTAAGAAAAGCGGTGCTCGGTAAAAATAATAACGTAAGGCAAAACCGCCAAGGCGGCGAGGAGCACAAGATACTTGCAGGAGGAGAGTAATAAAAATGAGCGTTAAACGAGGAGATATATATTATGCCGATCTGAGCCCTGTTGTAGGCTCGGAGCAGGGGGGCTTGAGGCCCGTCCTTATAATACAAAATGACGTCGGGAACAGATACAGTCCTACCGTTATAGCCGCAGCTATAACGAGCCGTATGGGAAAAACACGTCTCCCAACTCACATTGATATTTACGCCGAGAAGGCAGGACTTTCAAAGGATTCGGTAATACTGCTCGAGCAGGTGAGAACGCTTGATAAAAGGCGTCTCGGAGAAAAGATGGGACATCTTGACGACGATATGATGAATGCGGTAAACAGTGCAATAGCAGTAAGCTTCGGACTTGGTACGGAGACGGGTGCAACGGCTGATACGGAGGGCGGAGAGACCCACGGGGGGACAATTCTTGCCTGAATTGAGAGAAATACGTCACTTTAGATAAAAAATTAACATAAATTTTCCCCTAAAGCCTTGATTTTGAGAAAAACTTGTGTTAAAATGATAACGTCAAAAATTTTGAAAAAATTAAGGAGTAGAAAAAATGGCACTTGTAACAACCAAGGAAATGTTTAAAAAGGCTTATGCCGGCGGATACGCTATCGGCGCATTCAACATAAACAATATGGAGATAATCCAGGCTATAACAGAGGCCGCTGAGGAAACAAAATCTCCCGTTATCCTCCAGGTTTCTGCGGGCGCAAGAAAATATGCAAAGCACGAGTATCTTCTCGCTCTTGCAAACGCAGCTGTTAAGGATAGCGGCGTTGACCTTGCTCTTCACCTTGACCACGGTGCAGATTTCGAGATCTGCAAGGCTTGTATCGACGGCGGATTCACTTCCGTTATGATCGACGGCTCTCACCACGCTTATGAGGACAATATCGCCCTCACAAAGAAGGTAGTTGAGTATGCGCACGAGCGCGGAGTTGTTGTTGAAGGCGAGCTTGGCGTTCTTGCGGGCGTTGAGGATGAAGTTGTAGCAGAGCATTCCTCTTACACAAGACCCGAGGAGGTTGAGGATTTCGTAACACGCACAGGCGTTGACTCTCTTGCTATTTCTATCGGTACCTCTCACGGTGCGTTTAAGTTCACACCCAAGCAGTGCACAAGAAACGAGAAGGGCATCCTTGTTCCCCCTCCGCTTCGTTTCGATATTCTTGAGGAGATTGAGAAGAGACTTCCCGAGTTCCCGATAGTTCTTCACGGTGCTTCCAGCGTTCCTCAGGATCTTGTCGCAGAGATCAACTCTCTCGGCGGTAAGATGCCCGACGCTGTAGGTATTCCCGAGGAGCAGCTCCGTCAGGCAGCAAAGATGGCTGTTTGTAAGATAAACATCGACTCTGATATCCGTGTTGCAATGACAGCTGGTATCCGCAGAGTATTTACAAACGAGCCCTCCGTATTCGACCCCAGAGGCTATCTCACGGTTGCTCGTGAAGAGGTCAAGAAGATGGTCAAGCACAAGATCGTTAACGTTCTTGGCTCTGCAGGTACTCTTTGATCTAAAACTAAACTTAAACGGAGTGGCTCGCCACTCCGTTTCTTGTAAACGAGGCTAACATAATGAAATTCAAACAGAAATTCAAGGTCCTTTTTCATGATACCGATACGAACGGAATAATATATCCAACGAGAATTTTTATGTTTCTCCAGGAGGCGGCACACGGGCACACTGTATCCGTTGGAAGCCCTCCCGAGGTTATGATAGAGAGAGATGGGGGCTGCTTTTGGCTGACCCGTATATGTGTGAGCATACTTGCCGATATACACTGGGACGATGAGCTTGAGGTCGTTACCTTTGCAACAGACGACAGCCGAGGATTCAGCTTCAACCGCTCTTTTGAGATATATAGGGGCAACGAAAAAGTCTGCGAGGCTTATTCGGTGTGGGCACTTATGAATCTTAAAGAGATGAGACCGACCCTTGTTAAGGATTGGCCGATAGACCTCGGCCTTGAAGCACCCGTAAAACCCTCTGCACCGCTTCACGTAAGGATACCGAAGGATCTGGAGCTTTGCGAGAGCGGTCAGCATACTGTTTTTTACCGTGATATTGACTATAACGGGCATATGAATAACGCCCGATATCCCGACGTTATATGCGGTTTTATCCCATTCGAAGAGCTCGAAGGGAAGAGGGTAGAGGAGATCTCTATCAGCTTTATGCACGAGGCGGCAAGGGGCGAGACTATAAAAGGTTTCGCTGCGAAGGATGAAAATGAGGAGGACGTTTATTACGTCCGAACCGTTCGTTTGTCGGACGAGTCTACAAATATCGAGGCGAGAATAAAGCTCGCAAAGGTTAAATAATACTAAGGTTTTGTCCTAATCTACCATATTTGTCTCGGTTTGTCGGACGTTTTAAGGAAAAAATATAAAAATTCAGGCTTCGGGAGTAAAAAATTTCAAAAACTCTTGACAAAAAACTTCGGAAGCGTTATAATTACTATTGTCGCATTTTGTGCCATCGGATTTTTGGAGGTAAAAATGATATTCGATCTCAGACCGCTTCTCAGAGGAGAAACCGATCATATTGACATTGATTATTATCTTACACCCGACCCGATAGACGATATTGTATTCGACTCGGATGCTCATGTTTTCGGCAAGATAACCGATAACGCAGGATATATGAGGCTTGCGCTTCACGCCGAGATAGGATATGAGGGTCAATGTGCAAGGTGCCTTGCTCCCGTCAAGGGCGGTTTTAGCGTGGATTTCGAGAGAACCGTTTGCGATGAGGGAACACTCTCTGAGGACAGGGCGAGAGAGGATGAGGAGGACGTTTACAGCGACGGTTACGTGATAATCCGTGACGGTATGCTTGACGTTGACGAGGAGCTTCGTGAGGAGCTTGTTCTTTCCTTTCCTTCAAAGCTTCTTTGCTCCGAGGATTGTGAGGGGCTTTGCCCCATGTGCGGAAGACCTAAGTGCGAAGGCGACTGCGGATGCCGCAAAAAAGAAATAGATCCAAGACTTGCCGTCCTCGCAACTCTTCTCCACGGGAATGATGAGTCTGGTGATCAAGAGGTCAAAAAATAATAATTATATATAGCGAAGCTCCGCAAGGAGAGTAGCGTACACTAAGGGAGGTGTAGGTAAATGGCAGTACCGAAGAGAAAAGTATCAAAAGCACGCAGAGATAAGAGACGTTCAAATGTTTGGAAGCTTAACCTTCCCGGCATGCTGAAGTGCCCCAAGTGCGGTGAGTTCATTCTTGCGCACAGAGTCTGCAAGGCTTGCGGATATTACAAGGGCAAGGAGATCATCAAGAAGGAAGAGGCATAATGCCGATTCTTCTCCTGAAAAAGACTGTTTAGCTTTTATGACTAAGCAGTCTTTTTTGCTTATTTGTAAATAAAAGCGATACCCCCTTTTCTTTTTTTCTGAAATGTGGTATACTTGATGACAGCTTGGCGTCGCAGACGCTTTTGGAGGTAAAAATGAAGATTTTTAATAGGATTTTTTGGGTTACACTTGCGCTCGTTCTCGCATTTGCTCTTGTTTCTTGCGGAAGCGCAAAGAAAAATGATGGTGCGACCGCGGATAGCGATACGACCGCAGATACATCGGCACCGTCCTCTGTAGGTTCAAGAGAGGATACCGATCTTGACTACAAAATGGATTATATGAACGAAGACCTTTCCGAGTACGTAACTCTTGGTGAGTACAAGGGACTTTCCGCAGAGGTGTCTACATACGAGATAACCGAAGATTTTATAAACGGTAGGATAGAGGAGCTTCTCACAGAGTATAGCGAACCCGTCGAGATAAAGGACAGAAAAACTGCCGAGGGAGACGTTATCATAGTCGATTACTCCGGCGCTCTTGACGGAGTTGCCTTTCAGGGCGGAACTGCGAAAAATCAGGAGATAACGTTGAAGGCAAACAACGGCTATATCCCCGGATTTGCAGACGGAATGTACGGCGTTATGCCGGGTGAAACGGTAAGCTATGAGGTTACCTTTCCGGACGAATATTCCCCAAATCCGGACCTTGCGGGCAAGCTGACGGTGTTCACCGTTACCGTTCATTATATCAAGGGTGAGGAAGTGCCGACACTTAACGATGAATTCGTTAAAAAGAACTTTGGTGAGGTCGGCTGTAATACAGTTGATGAATTTATGACATATTACAAGGCTTTCCTTGAAGAGGAGAGAGTAAAGACTTTTGAGGAAGAAGCCGCACTCGCTGTCTGGGGACAGATAATGAAGAATGCAGCGAAAAAATCTCTCCCGCAGAAGGCTGTTGACGCTCTCTACTGGACTGCACGTACAGAATACGAGAGTTACGCAAAAACCTACGGAATGACTTATGAGGATTTCCTTGCACAGGCTGTTGGAATGAGCGATGAAACGATAGTTAAGTATTCCGAGCAGTATATTTTTGAGGATCTTGTGGTCTATTCGATAATAAAGGCTGAGAACCTTGACGTTACGGAAGAGGAATACGCAAGCGGTGTAAAGGATCTTGCTGTAGAATACGATATGACAGAGGAAAAGCTTCTCGAAACTTACGAGGAAGAGGACGTTATTAACGTTCTCCGCTGGAGAAAGCTTCTTGACGCTATCTACAGCTGGAGCAATATTACTGAAAAAATAGGCGAATAAAAACAAAAAATCCGTGGATATCCACGGATTTTTTGTTTTTCAGGGAACTTATGATTCAAAAGATACGTCGAGGGTTAGTGATACGAGAGCCGTTTCATCAAAATGCTCGAGAGGATCTGATGCCTTGCCGCCAACGGTCACCTCAAAGTGAAGATGAGGTTCTTCCGCAAGCTCTATCATTGCGGTGTTTCCGACGCTTGCTATAAGCTGACCGCATTTTACGCTCGCACCTTCTTCGATTCCGGATACGATTTCTTCTGAAAGATTTTTATAGACGGTATAGCAATCTCCACTGTGGCTTATCGCAATACTCTTGCCCATAAGCGGATCGTCCCATATTTGAGAAATAACACCGTCCGCTGCCGCATATACGGGTGCACCCTCCTCGGTCACAATGTCGATTCCGGTGTGAACTCTGTAATCACCCATCGTTGAGGAATATACCTGAAGATCGGTGTCGTGCTTCTTTGACATTATGCCCGTGACGGGGAGGGAAAGCATAGGCGGTGCGGACACGACAGGCTCTGCGTCCTTTATTTCTTCCACCGCATCTGTTTCTGCGTTCCCCGGCTTGTCCGCTTCATTTGTGCCTGCGGATCGGTCGGTGGTGATAGGGGCCGTTTCTGTCGTACTGCCCGGACTTGATTCTTCAGTCGAAATGCCCGATGTATCGGGCTTTTGAGGGGCTTTTTCTCTCCTGTTTGCTGCCGATGTTATTGCAATTACAACTGCAATTGCAAACAGGAGCGTTACGGTGACGATGTAGAGAACCTTGTTAACTTTTTGATTGCTTTGCTTTGGCGTTTGATTCATAATTATGACTCCTTTTCCTTTTGGTTGCTATTATTTTTGACAGACCGGGACGCTTTTATGCGACAGAACATTATTAGCCTTATTTTTGTTCTGAAAATCGTTTGGGAGAAGGAAAATAATTAATTTTTTGTAAAAAATATGTTAATTAATTTTGTTGGTAGCGATTGCTTTTGCTTTCGCTTTTGTAAAATACGGCACTAACTTTGAAAAAAATGCACTTTTCGTAACATTTTTCTCAAAGGCTATTGACTTTTTTTGTAGGGTTTGTTATAATTATTAAAAATATACAATGGGTGGGGGATATTGTTGCCATTTTGCCATATTTGCAACCCGATCACCCGTGAGAATTTCGGAGGTCACGAATGAAAAAGAATGGTGTTTCGTTTAGAATAGTTGTTTCGGTGCTTGCACTGCTTATGTGCATGTCCTGCTTTACCGTATGCTCGTTCGGCGCAAAGAGCGCCGGCTTCTATATAGATTCCGAGGAGGTTGAGGCAGGCAAGACTGTTGCTTTCACAGTATATGTCCAGAACAACCCCGGAATGGCAAGTATGGCGATCGAATTTAATTTTGACAAGGACGTGTTTACCCCTGTTTCTGTTAAAGCGGGCTCTGTTCTTTCCGGTGTCGGTATTACGTCGAATATAAATTCCGGTGCCGACCTTTCTAAGCTTGATAAGCTCACCGCTTTCTATTTCGGTGCTTCCGACGTTGAGGGCAACGGAGACTTCGTGGTCTTTACTCTCAAGGTCAAACCCGGCGCAAAGGCGGGTACATCCTATGTTACGGTATCGTGTGATGATGCTTCCAACCAACTCTTTGAGGACGTAGCGGTTTCTTCCTTCACAGCTAAGGCGACCATCAAGGCGTCCGATGCACAGGAAGAGGATAGCGAGGATGATAAACCCGCAAGCGACATAAAAATAAGCCTTGCAAAGAATGCGAAAAACATAAAGTATATGGCGGGTTATGCTGACGGAACCTTTAAGCCTACCCAGGCTGCTACCAGATACGAGGTCGTTGAGTGCTTTGACGAGCTCTTTGAAGTGAGCGGCAAGCTTGATATGAGCCTTTCCTTCAAGGACGTTGACTCAAGACATACCGCTATGGTAAGACGTTTCGCTTCCGCAGGTGTTCTTAACGGATATCCCAGCGATAACACCTTCCGCGGAACAAAGACCATCACAAGAGCCGAGTTCTGTAAGATAATCGCAGTTCTCCTTGACCTTGACGTTGACAGAGTAAGAGATCAGGGCTTCAATGACGTTAAGAGCCATTGGGCGGCAAATTACATAAATGCTTGTGCTAAAGAAGGGCTCGTTCAGGGCAAGGGCGCAGCGAGATTTGACCCTAACGGTCTTGTTAAGAGAAATGAAGTTGCTACTATTATAAACCGCATAACGGGAGCTGCCGGCGGCACTTCCTGTATCTACCCCGACGTTGATATGAACGCTTGGTACGGTCCTGCGGTTGCAGCAGCTGCAAAATAAATAAGACAAAATCGGGAGATGACGATGAAAAACAAATTTAGAAGCTTATCTCTGCTTCTCGTGCTTGTATTTATGCTTCAGTCTCTTGCTATTCCGGTATTTTCTGAGGAAGCCATCGCATCCGATTCCGTTTCTGATTTTGAATCGGTCACGAGCGTTGTCTCGAACCCTGAGCTTGAAAGGGTTATTGCAGATGCGGTCGCATCCCGTGCGGAGCAGGTGGATATCTCGAGATTCGGCATCCCGTACAGTGATCCCGGAAGAGATTATCTCAGAGCTTGTTACAGAAATGTAAGATGTGATAATCCGTTGTTCTTCTACTTGTCGAATTCCTACTCGTTTTACTACAGAGGAAGCACCATTACTTCGCTAGTATTCAAATATACTATGGGCGAATCGGCGATAGTAAGTACAAAAGAGGCGATAGAGGCAGAGTTTGAGAACATAATGAAATATGTTCGCGACGATATGAGTGACGTAGAGAAAATGCTCGTCGTTCATGATTATTTCTGCACTCACTATGAGTACGATAAGGTCAGACTAGATAACGACACTATTCCGAATAACTCTTATATGCTTGATGGAGTTATGGTATACAGAATAGGCGTTTGCCAGTCTTATGCATTTGCTTATCAGTTTGTTCTGAACAGACTCGGTATAGAATGTACGACGGTGTCGAGCGATGCGATGGACCATATGTGGAATCTCGTTAAGCTTGGCGGTAGATGGTACCATGTTGACGTAACGTGGGATGACCCGACCTCAGACGTTTGTGGAAACGTAGGGCATTCCTACTTCCTTGTAAGTGATGCCAGCATGAGTGATTACGACCATAGGCATTACGGATGGTCTGCAAGTGTTTCGTGCAACGATTCTTCTTATGAGAATAAAATATGGTACAATTCATCAAGCTCTGTTGTGTTTGATGATGAAAATATGTACGTTGCGTTTACAAATGGCGAGATAAAAGCCGTAAACCGTCAGAACGGGACAAGCAGAACCATATATACCTGCAACGACCGCTGGTATCTGCCCGATGGAGGATACTACACCAGTAAGTACGTCAGACTTGTCCTTATAAATGATAGGATATATTTCAATACTCCCAAAAAGATATATTCGATGAATACGTCGGGCGGTGAGCTTAGAGTTGAGCGCTCTATAAACGGTTTGAACAATATATTCGGTATATATAATGAGGGGAACGTCATTCGCTACGGAACGGCAACTACCCTTGATTACCGTGTTCCTTACAACGGCACAATACAGGTGGTTCCCGATCCTGTAACGTCTGTAAAGATAAATAAACCCACGTTTACTCTTGGTGTCGGTCAGAAACTGAACATAACCGCCGAGGTTAACGCAGGAGCGTTCTCAGACGGACTTATATGGACTGTTTCCGATAAAAATATTGCTGAGATCGTAAACGGAAGAGTGATCCCAAAGGCAAAGGGAAAGGTCAAGCTCAGAGCGACCTCGCCCGATAACTCACAGGTCTATTCCGAGGTCGAACTTAACATCACAGCGATATTCGGTGACGGCAATGGAGACGGAGTTATGGATTCTGCCGATGCGGTAAAGATTGCGCAGTATCTTGCACATTGGTCAGGCGTTACGTTTGATTCCGAATCAAAAAAAGCCTGCGATCTTAATCTTGACGGTCAGGTTGATTCGCTTGATGCGGTGCTCCTTGCACAGTATCTTGCGCATTGGGACGTGAGCCTCGGAGTGCCGAGCACGTGATCCGAAAGGAAATATGATGGGCTTGCTCATCTTTAAATATAAAAAATAATTAAATATTTTTCTAAAGGAGAAAAACAATGAAAAAGAGAATCTTAAGTGTCTTTCTTGCAATGCTGATGGTCCTCGGTTCCGTAGGAACATTCGCTATCGCGTCTACCGCAGCAGAGTATGAGAAATTCACTATCGCTGTTGAATGCGGCGAGATCACAGACGAAGGTACAGTACATGTTGATATTGTAATGTACAACAACCCGGGCCTTTCAAGTGCAGTTTTCTCTCTTGATTTTGATGAAACTGTTCTTAAGCTTGTTGATTATGACAAAAAGTCTGCTACAAGCAAGAGCCCTAAGTCCTGTCTTACAGAGGGTTCAGTGACAACTAACCTTACCAAGAAGGACATCACCGAGGTAGCATATACGTACATTTTTGCAGGAATTGATGCAGCTGATGGTGTACTTCTCGGCCTTACTTTCGAGGTCGCAGCAGATTTTGTTTCTACAGATCTTACAATAGTTCCTGCTGCATCCAATCCTTTTACCGCGCAGGAGGATGAGGAGTCAGAGATGACATACCCCAAGCCCGACCTTGTTCACGGTAAGATCGCTCTTCCCGAGATCACAGGCGTAACCTTTGCTAACGGCGAGTTCACATATGATGGAACAGCTAAGTCTCTCGCAGTAAGCGGTGCAGAAGGTATGGATGTTGTTTACTCCGGCAACGGTCAGGTAAACCAGGGTGAGCACAAAGTAACAGCGCTCGTTACAAAGATCGGTTACCAGGCTCTCGAGCTTGAGGCTACACTTAAGATCAATCCCAAGGAAGTTACTATCAGCGGCGTTACAGTTGCAGATAAGGTATTCGACGGTGAGACAACCGTTGAGATCGACGATACAAATGCTGTTGTAAACGGTGTTGTAGCAGGCGACTCTCTTACAGTTGAGTTCCCCGCAACCGGTACTGTAGAAACTGCTGCAGCCGGTGCAAATAAGGCTGTTACATACGGCGATATCACCGTAACAGGTAACGAAAAGGGCAACTACAAGGTAGTTAAGCCTGCTCTTGCTGCAAATGTTAAGTATCTTGAGATCACCATCACTCCTATGCCTAACCAGAGCAAGACTGTTGGTGAGGAAGATCCTGCATTCCAGTTTACATCCAGCGTTGACGTAGCTAAGTACGGTAAGTTTGTTGGTGCACTCGAAAGAGAGCCCGGTGAAGAAGAGGGTACATACAAGTTCAATCTTGGCACTCTTTCCTTCAACAATGCTAATATCAAGATCGTTGGTATTACCGATGAGGTATTTACAATTAACGTTAAGCCCAAGCAGAACGTTTCTGTAACAGAGCCTACCGGTGCATACACATTTGACCCCGATAACAATCCTACTTTTGATATCGGCGTAACTGTAAACGAGGGTAACACAACAGCTACACCCACATTCACATCTTCTAACACAAACGTTGTTACAGTTGATGCAGACGGTAAGGTAACAGTTGTTGGTGCAGGTGAAGCATATGTTACGGTAACTGTTGCAGGCAACGATGATTTTGCTACCTTCAATAAGAACGTTATGTTCACAGTTGCTCCTAAGACCGTTACAGTTACCCCCGTTGTTCCCACTACAACCATTACATACGGTGATGACGTAGAGATCGATTTTAATGCTGATTTTGAGCATGATACGTTAAAAATCACAGGTAATCCCACATTTACAATGGCAGCAGGCGAGCAGAGCATCACAAAGGGTGATCTTGCAATCGCTAATACTAACTATAAGCTTGTATTCGTAGAAGGAACAACAGTTAATGTCCTTCCCAAGACAGTTAAACTTAACGGCGTAGAGATGTGGCCTGCACTTGAGGGCGAGACCCCCGAGATCAAGTCCTATGGTGCATACGTTGATTCCGCAGACTTTGTTGACGGTGACGAAGTAAACGTTGTTACCGGTGCACTCGGCGTTGAGTACGATAATAGCACAGATGCTTGGTACGTAACAGGTGTTGGTGTAGATAATGATAACTATGTACTCGACACAGAGGTCAATGTTGACTTCTACAGCGCAGCTGAGCTTCCTGAAGAGCTTGCTGACGAGTTTGACGGCGAGTCCGCTGAGCTTCCTGCAGGCACGACCAAGATCGATACAAGTGACATGGCTCTTCCTCACGGATATACCGCAGTAATCATAGGCTCCTCTAATGCCGACGTCATTGACGAAGAGGGTAACGTTAAGGCTTCTTCGAGCGAAGAAAGCGTAACTCTTACACTCGAGATCCTTGATCCTAACGGCGATCCTACAGGAGCTACTTTCACAACAACCCTCACCGTTCCCGCAAAGAAGAACAGTAGCTATCTCCAGGCTCTTCTTATGTACTACTACTATAAGAATAATAATATGGAGCAGGTTAAGTCTGTAACAGCAAACGTTGCTACAGGAGAGGTTGAGGCAGGCACAAAGGTAACTCTTACCACTGATACAGCAGGCGCAACTATCTATTACACTCTTAACGGTTCTACACCCACAGTTCTCTCGACTGTATACACAGGTCCTATCACTGTTAACTCTACCGTTACCATCACTGCTATCGCAGCTAAGAACGGTATGATCACAAGTGCTCCCGTATCCTTCAAGTATATCGTTGACGGCACATCCATCACCCTCAAGGCTGATGCAGCTGACATCAAGTACATGGACGGACGTGGAGACAAGTTCGAGCCCACTGCTGACGCTACAAGATACGAAGTAGTTAAGGCTCTTGCTAACATCTTTGATATAGTTCCCGGTGGCGAGGCTAAGGCTCTCACAGACGTTGCTGATGAGTATAAGGCTGTTGTTGATCTCTTCACAGCAGCAGGCATTATCGACGGTTACACCGACAACACCTTCCGTGGCGATAAGACGATCACACGTCAGGAAGTTGCGAAGATAATCGCTGTTATGATGAACCTTGACATCGAAAATGCTGAGGATGCAGGCTTCACAGACGTTAGTGGTTGGGCAACTGACTACATCAACGCTTGTGCAAACGAAGGCTTTGTAAACGGTAAGGGCGAAGGTAAGTTTGCTCCTACTGCTAACATCAAGCGTGGTGAGCTTGCTAAGCTCATCAACAATATCACCGGCGCAAAGGACGGCGACAGCTGCTCTTATGCTGACGTAGATATGACCGCTTGGTATGGTCCTGCAGTAGCTGCTGCAGCTAAGTAATAGCAAAATCAAATAACATAAAATAACCGCCTGCGGTGTTCCGCAGGCGGTTATTTTGCGTATCCGGCGCTCCATCACTATTGACAAATAACGGGTAATTTATTATAATATAAGGGATAATTAAATCGGAAGGTCGTAAATAATGGCGAGTGTAGGTAAGATAATCGGTAAGAGCTTCAAGGCATTCTTTTATCTTATAATAGTAGTAATAAATGCTATAGTTTTGTGGCGAGTCCTTTTTTCGGGAGACCCGTCCTCTCTTAAGCCGCTTATGGCAAATGAAAACACTGTAGTGGCATATCAAACTTACGGAAATGAGCTCCGTCTTGAGACTCAGAAGCAGAGAACTATAACCGAGAGCGGTAAATTCTCGGTTACGGACTGCGTTTTTATCCCCGAAGCAAATCAGATACAGGTTACTGTGCGTTATAATAACAGTACACTCCGTTATCTTGCCGAGGATTATGAGCTTTCGGAAACCCCCGATAGGAAAACAGACGTTTTTGACGTTACGATAGTTAAAACGATAGACCTCACTCCGGATGACATCGAAGATAATACCGATAAGGCTGCGCTTCGAGAGGAAAGATATTTCCCATCCGAGGTGAAAACCGCATATAAGACTCTTTACAGTTATAGAAAGTTTATTTTTGACGGTGTAAATTATGAGGATGCCGTTGGAATGTTCGTTGATTTTTACTATATAGAGGACATTGATTACAGCGACACACCTTACGATGCGCTCTGTATCTATGATGCCTCTATGCCTCTTGCAGAACGTAGTTTAACACGGGCAGACAAAAGTGCGATAAAGAAAGCGACTGGGAAACACGAAGGATGATATAATGGGTAAATTTGACGGAATATATATGCTCAGCGATATGGATGGTACGCTTCTTGATACCAACACTCATGATATAAGTGAGGAGAATATATCTGCTATAAAATATTTTATGAGTGAGGGCGGAAGATTCGGTTTTGCGACCGGAAGACTTGTAAGTGAGCTTCGTCGTTTTGATGATTTGATTGGCACGAATGCACCGTCTGTTGCCTGCAATGGCTCAAAGGTATATGATTTCAGAACCGGTGAAAAGGTTTTTGTTGATGAGCTTGGGGAAGATATTATTCCTTTTCTTCGAATGGTCGTGGAAAAGTATCCGAACGTGATGATCGAGATGACCTCGGACGATACCCTTTATTATTACCGACCGAATTCATCCCTTGAGCATCACAAAAGCATTTCCGATATTACATTTACGGTGACACCTCACTACACAGAGATACCACACCCGTGGGTAAAGCTTGCTGTATGGGATGAACCGGAAGCAATTAAGGAGTTCGCTCGCAGCGTCGATATGACGCTTTTTCCCGGGGATTATAATTTTATGTACAGCTACAAATATTGCTGTGAAATATCCACACGCAGGGCAGATAAGGGCAACGCACTGTTTGAGGCTCGAAAGATGCTCCCCGATGTCTGCACGGTTGTAGCTATAGGCGATAACGAGAACGATATTCTGATGCTTAAAAACGCCGACATTTCGTTTGTACCTTCAAATGCCGTACCTTCTGCAAAGGCTGAGGCGGACGTTGTACTTCAGTGCGACTGTAACCACAGTGCGGTGGCGGAAGCGATAAGATTACTCGAAGAAAGACTTTAATTTTCTCGGGACGGCATATGCCGTCCCATTTTTTAGAAAGGAGGCCGTATTTTTATGAGAAAAATATTTATGAGGATTGCTGAAAAGCTTCACTATATTGTTTTTGCACTTTTTGCCGTTATGCAGGCACTTATAATAGACAAAATCGTTCTTTTTGGAGATGATTATTATTATACGACCTTCTTTTATAACGGGGTAGAATATTTTGTCTCGGAAAACATAAAGCATTGGCTTGAAACTAACGGCAGGGCTTTTGTTCATCTTCTTGATGAGCTTCTTCTCGCAGACGGAAGTATAATAATGTGGAAAATATTTGCCACGGTCGTGATATGTCTTATAGCTCTCTTTTCTGCCCTTATTGCATCACGTGCGTGGGATAGAGGGGCGGGAACAGCGGAGTTCAGACGCTCACTTATAATATCCTGCGTTTGTATCTCATTTGTAAGTATCTTTACGGCAAATCAGACACTCTATTGGGCAACGGGATTTCTTAATTACGTATATCCCATCCTGCTTACTCTTATGCTTTTTTACTATACCGAAAAAGCACTTGCGAGAGAACGTTTTAGTCTATGGATATGCCTGCTTTCCTTCCTTGCGTGCTCAAGCACAGAGCAGAATTCCTTTGTGTCGATATGTATTCTTGTGTTTGCGCTTGTGCGTATTTTCACGAAAAGAAAAAAGCCTTCTCTTACTATTTGGCTCGCTTTTGCATTTGGCGCACTCGGGCTTGTGCTTTTGTTCTTTGCACCCGGAAATTCGGTAAGGACAACTTATTATGCAGATTTCTACGCTACTCCTCTTTGGGAAAGAATAACACAAAATGTCGTAAGACTTATTAATCTTATTTTCAAAAAATCCGGGGCTGACAGAGCACTAGTCCTGTTTTTTGGCGCAGCAGCTTGCTTCTTTTTCTCAAAATACAGTAGCAAAAAGCGCATGTTTGCAGGAGCGATAAATGCTGGGGCAGTAATATTTCTGCTACTCAATATTCACTTTGCCGTGCTCTCTGAAGCGGCAGTTATTATGTCCTTTTTAGCGTTTGCTGTTTGTGTTTTTGCGTCCTTGCTTGACTTTGTAAAAAACGGAAATACAGAACACGTATTTTTTACCTGTATGGCTGCTGTGGCGCAGGGGGCGATGCTTATATCTCCCGAAATGGGACCGAGAACTCTTATCGTTTCGATTGTATTCTTAATAATTCCAACCGCAATTTATGTAAGTCGAACAGAGAATGTTTTAATTTCCTTACTTGCCGGTGCAGTCTTGCTCTCTTTTATGACTGTAATAGGCAAGGCGCTGATTATCGCACTCATACCCATTCTGATTGCTTTAATTCTCTGCCTTTTCGTCAAGGAATTCAGGGACTTTGCTATTCCTGCAGCTATACTTATTATAGCCTTGCTTATGATTGATTCGCTTTTTGGAACACTTACCGGATATTCGGAAAATTATGTGATTCATAAGGAGAACGAAGCACTGATTTCAGAATACAAGGAAACACTTGAGGACGGGGGAGAGCATACTCTCACTCAGAAATACCTCCCAAATGGAGTATATAAATACACTATGCCGTATGATGATCCTTATCATATGTATTGGTTCAAGGTCGCAAAAAAGATACCGACCGATACAGACATACGGTATGAATAATCAGTACGCATTTTTCCTAAACATATAATAGTAAACAAAAAGGAGATATGAAGTTGTATAAGATTCTAAAAACAGACCCATATCTTAAGGATTTCGAGCGTGATATAGAGCTTCGAATGCAGAATTATAAGAAAAAGAAAAAGGAACTGCTCGGGAAGAACAGTAGCCTTGTTGATTTTGCAAACGGATATAATTATTTCGGTTTTCACAGAACAGAGAATGGTTGGGTATACCGTGAGTGGGCCCCGGGGGCCGATGAGATGTATCTGACGGGTGATTTTAACGGGTGGGAGACCTGCGCCTGCCCGATGAAAAAACTTGAAAACGGAATATTTGAAGTCGAGATAGAGGGAAGAGATACCCTTATGCCGGGGCAAAATGTGCAGGCAATAATTATTCACGAGGGTAAAGAGCTCCGCCGTATTCCCCTATATGCGACAAGGGTTGTTCAAGACAGTGAAAATTACCTTTGGTGTGCAGAAATTGAGGATACCTTTGCTTCGTTCCCTTGGACTGACGAAGCCTTTAAGATGCCGAAAACTCCTTTTATTTACGAGTGCCATATAGGTATGGCACAGGATAAATACGGGGTCGGAACGTATGCGGAATTTCGTGAAAATATCCTTCCACGTATAAAGGAGCTTGGTTATAACACCATTCAGATAATGGCGATAATGGAGCACCCGTATTACGGCTCGTTTGGTTATCAGGTGTCGAATTTCTTTGCGCCGTCGTCAAGATTTGGCAGAAGCGAAGAGCTGAAGGCACTTATAAATGCCGCTCACGATATGGGTATAGCGGTTCTTCTTGACGTGGTCCACTCGCATGCTGTAAAAAACACAAATGAGGGTCTGAATGAGTTCGACGGGACTGAATATCAGTTCTTCCATACAGGCGAGAGGGGGGAGCACAGCGCTTGGCAGACGAAGCTCTTTAATTACGGCAAGAACGAGGTGCTGCACTTCCTTTTGTCCAATCTGAAATATTGGATGGAAGTATTCCATTTTGACGGATTCCGCTTCGACGGTGTTACCTCTATGCTTTACCATGACCATGGTCTCGGAAGTGCCTTTAGTAGCTATGATATGTATTTTTCGATGAATACAGATACCGAGGCTGTTACCTATCTCCAGCTTGCAAACGAGCTTATACACGAGATGAAAGCTAACGCGGTAACGGTTGCCGAGGATATGTCGGGTATGCCCGGAATGTGCATACCGATAAAGGACGGCGGAATAGGTTTTGATTATCGACTTTCGATGGGCGTTCCTGACCTTTGGATAAAGACTCTTAAAGAGTCGAGAGACGAAGAATGGGATATAGGGAAGATATGGTATGAGCTTACCACAAGAAGGCCGGGGGAGAAGAATATAGGCTATTCCGAATCTCACGACCAGGCTCTTGTTGGTGATAAGACGTTAATGTTCCGCCTTTGCGATGCCGAAATGTATACGGGAATGAGCAAATTCTGCGAAAACCCGATAATAGACAGAGGTATTGCCCTGCATAAGATGATAAGGCTACTGACGGCATCTCTTGCAGGAGAGGGATATCTCAATTTTATGGGCAACGAGTTTGGGCACCCCGAGTGGATAGATTTTCCAAGAGAGGGAAATGGCTGGAGCTATCATTACTGCCGCCGTCAATGGAATCTGGTTGACAGAGATGATCTTCGCTATGGCGAGCTTCAAAATTTTGATGCGGCTATGATAGAGCTTCTTTCTTCAGGGAAAATACTCACAAAAAAGACCGAGAACAGATGGCTTCATCAGGATGATAAAATAATCATCTATAACAAGGGGGACTATGTTTTTGTCTTCAATTTCCACCCCGAAAAGTCCTTTGACGGATACTTTGTTCCTGTGCCAAAGGAAGGAAAATATAAGGTCGTTCTATCCTCTGATGACGGCACCTTCGGAGGTCAGGGAAGAGTAGATGCTACCGTGAAATATAATGCCGAGAGCACGCCTGACGGTTGGTTTGGCTTTAAGTGTTACCTGCCGCAGCGAAGCGCATTTGTGCTCAAAAAAACAAAATAAAAATGAGGCTCACCTCTCGGTGAGCCTCTGCTTTTTATCTTATTTCGATGTGCATCGTGTAGGAGAGCTTCTTGAGTATTCTCGTTATATATCCGTCGATCTCCTCACCCGTGAATTCGTGGTCATCGGGAGTGAATACGAGCTTAAATGCCATACTCTTCTTGCCTTCACCTATCTGTGCACTGTGGTAAACGTCAAAGAGAGTGACGCTCGTGATATATTTGCAGGAGGACTTTATTGCATCCTCAACAGCACCGCAGGTAACGCTCTCGTCCATAACAAGAGCAAGGTCACGTGTCTCAAGAGCGAATTTCGGAATAGGCTTGTAGACAATATTTGTTACGAAGTGATCGGAGAGCTTTTCATAATCAAATTCTGCTACAAAAACAGGCTTTTCTATTGCAAGCTCGTCGCAGATATCGTGTGCAAGACGTCCGATAAAGCCAACTTTTTCACCGCCACAGAGCACCTTTGCAGTCATGCCGGGGTGGAGATACTGAACTTCATCCTTTTCATAGGTAAAGCTTACACCGAATTCCTTTGCGAGAGCCTCTGCCGCACCCTTGAAGGTGAAGAAGGTCTCACCGTCACCGAACGCACCGATAGAGAGCATCTTGTGTTCTCTCGGATATTCCTTCAACGGAAGCTCCTTTGCCTCAAATATACTTGCTACCTCAAAGAATCTGCCGCTTGTGTTGCCACGGCGGAGATTTCTGACGGCTGCGTTTACCATAGAGGGGACGAGTGTCGTTCTCATAAGAGAAAGATCCTCGCTTATGGGGTTCATTATTCTTATAGCGTGTCTTTCCTTTGCGTCCTCTGCATATCGGAGCATATCAAGGTCCTTTGGTGAGAAGAACGAGTAGAACATAGATTCGCTATAACCCTGAGTACAGAGAGTCTTCTTTACTCTGTTCAGTGTCTTCTGTGCAGGGGTAAGGCCGCCGCAGGTCACGTCTGCACTTGAGAGGAAGGTAGGAACGATGTTGTCGTATCCGTATGAGCGGATTACCTCCTCCGCAATATCCTGAACGTGTCCTTCAATATCGTCACGGTAAGGAGGCACCATAACCGAAAGCTCGTCGCCGTTTATCTTAGGCTCAAAGCCAAGCGCTGCAAGGTGACAGATTATCTCACTGTCGGGCACCTTTATACCAAGCACGCCGTTCATCTTTTCGATGCTTACAGTAAGAGGTGTGGACTTAACCTCGCCGTTTACAGCACATTCAACGTGAACGGATGATACCTTACCGCATCCAAGCTCCTCGATAAGGTGAAGAGCACGCTTCATACCGCACTGTGTGGAATACTCGTCAACGCCCTTTTCGAATCTTGCACTTGAATCCGAGCTTTGACCGAGTGCACGTGATGTTTTACGCACGTTGTCACGGGCAAATTTTGCAGATTCGAAGATAACGTCGGTAGTTGTGTCCTTAATTTCGGAATTGAGACCGCCCATTATACCTGCAAGAGCTACGGGGCGATTTCCGTCACAGATGACGAGGTTGTTTTCATTCAGTTCAAACTCTTTTTCGTCAAGAGTTACTATTTTCTCGCCATTGTGTGCACGTCTGACTACGATCTCTGAATTTTGAAGATCACCTAAATCAAAAGCGTGCATCGGCTGACCGAATTCCTTAAGAACGTAGTTTGTAATATCTACTATATTGGAAATGGAATTGATTCCTACCATCGAAAGACGACGGCGCATCCATGCGGGAGACTTACCTATCGTTATATCGGATACGTAATGTCCGATATATCTGGGACAGAGGTCGGGAGCCTCAACCGTAACGCTGAAGTCAAGTTCCTTTCCGTTTTCTGTGTAATTAAGAGCAGGCATACGGAACTCTTTTTTAAGAACAGCCGCAACCTCACGTGCAATACCGATAATGCTCTGGCAATCGGGGCGGTTTGCAGTGATTCCGATGTCGAAAATATAATCGTCAAGACCGACGATAGGCTTTACGTCGGCTCCGAGAGGAGCATCCTCGGGAAGCACGAGAAGGCCGCAGTATCCGCCACCATCGTACATATCCTCACTTACACCTATCTCCACACCCGAGCAAAGCATACCCTCGGAGTCGACTCCTCTGAGCTTGCCCTTCTTTATCGTAATAACGCCCTCGACGGTCACGTGGTCCTTTGCAGTCGCATAAACTGTTGCACCCTCAAGTGCAACGGGGAATCTTCCGCCAACGCAAACGTTGTCTGCGCCACAGCATATCTGGAAAGTGCCTTTATCTCCGCAGTCAACGGTGCAAACGTGAATGTGAGTATCGGGAATAAGCTCGCAGGTCTTTACCTCACCGACGACAACGCCGGAGATATCCTTGCCAAGCTCTATAAGCTCCTCAACCTCGAAGCCAACAGAGAAGAGAAGTCTTTCAAGCTCCCTTGCGGGAACGTCTATATCAACGTATTCTTTAAGCCAACTAAGCGGTGCTAACATGTTTTTCTCCTCCTTTAGCTTCTGAACTGCTCTGCGAATCTTGTGTCGGATTCAAACAGAGTTTTTATGTTATTGATACCGTATTTAAGCATTGCGATTCTCTCAACGCCCATTCCGAAAGCAAATCCGGAATATTCATCGGG
>SVUB01000079.1 GCA_015063495.1 Oscillospiraceae bacterium | reverse complement strand
CACTGTCTGTGCCGCCTTCGTTATTCTTATTCTCGTTGCACGTATCTCCTCGTCCTCGGCTCCGAGTATCTGGCAGTTGTGATAGAACTGATTAAAGGCTACCGCTACGTCGAGAATATATCTTGTGATTATCGATGGCTCATATGCATTTATAGCCTCGATTACCTTTTCTTCAAACTTTGAGAGGACTGAAAGGAGTGTTCTCTCCTCTGCACAGCTTATTTTATCTGCTCCGGCTGTGGGTGCACATTTTGAAAGGATCGAGCAGGTTCTTGCGTAGGTATACTGAACGTAAGGACCTGTGTTACCGTCAAAGCTGAGCGCATCATCCATTATAAAGTTTATATCTCTTATGCGGTTATTCGAGAGATAGTAGAAGATTATCGCTCCGACACCAACGTCCTCTGCAACCTGCTTCTTGTTTTCAAGGTTCGGATTTTTCTCATCGATAATATCGGTTACCTTTTCTATTGCCTGGGCAAAGAGGTCACGGAGAAGAATAACGTTACCCGTTCTTGTTGCAAGCTTTGCGCCGTTTATCGACACAGTTCCGTATGGTACGTGAACAAGCTGATCATACCAATCATATCCCATCATCTCGACGACCTTGAACCACTGTGCAAAATGCAGGCTCTGGCCGGCAGAGGTGACGTATATCGCCTTATCAAACTTATATTCGTTCTTTCTGTATACCGCTGCCGCAATATCACGTGTAGGATAAAGCGTTGAGCCGTCACGCTTAAGGATAAGGCAAGGAGGCATATTGTATTCCTCAAGGTCGACGATGGATGCACCGTCATCTATCTTAAGAAGTCCCTTTTCACGTAAAAGCTCGACCTGTGCAGGCATCTTATCGGTATAGAAGCTCTCGCCCTTGTAGCTGTCAAACTCTATATCGAGAAGCTTATAGGTCTGCTTATATTCTGCAAGGCTTACGTCGACAAACCAGCGCCAGAGCGTGAGGTTTTCCGCATCTCCGTGCTCAAGCTTTGTAAATTCCGCTCTTGCTTCATCCTCAAGAAACTTATCATTCTCTGCTTCATTATGGAATTTTACGTACAGCTCAACGAGCTTATCAACTCCGCCCTCTTCAACCTCGGTCTTGCTTCCCCACTTACGGTAGGCAACGATAAGCTTACCGAACTGAGTGCCCCAGTCGCCAAGATAGTTGATACCAACGCACTTATATCCTGCAAACTCATGGAGCTTTTTAAGCGAATGACCGATAACTGTCGTGCCAAGATGACCTATGTGGAATGGCTTAGCAACGTTTGGAGAAGAATAGTCAAGAACTACCGTCTTCCCCTCTCCAAGCTCGGGGGCACCGTACTTATCGCCCTTTGCGAGAACCTCGGAGAGCACTCCCTCCGAGTAATAATAGTCGCTTATATACATATTGAGGTAGCCGTTTACCGCCTCTACCTTTGAAAGGCACTCGCACGAGAGAGTTGCAGCTATTGCTTCTGCTATCTGCACGGGTGAACGGCGAAGAGTTTTACTTAGCTTGAAGCAAGGAAGCGCAAGGTCTCCCATTGCGGCATCGGGAGGATATTCAAGCATATCCGCAACAGCCGCGGCATCAAGTCCCGATTCGGAATTTATCGCTCCAATAGATTCAAGAAGCTGCTCCGAAAGTTTTTTCTTGAGTTTAAGCATTATTTTTCCTTTCCTGCCGACTCTCGGCTGAAAACGTCTTAATTTTTACAACAATTTAATATTATACTACTTTGCAGACCGAATTTCAAGTGTTTTTTCTTATTTTCTTTTGCCGGTTACAAGAAGGTATATTGCAATAGCAAGGCATACCCCTGCGATAGCAAAGACGATGACGGGATTAAATCCGTCACCCGTTTGCACACTTCGGAGAATAATATCAGTCATTCTTTGTCACCTCACATAGGGTTGCATCTACAAAAGGAATAAGCACAGAGGGGGAAAGCAGGAGCTGTGCTCCCTTCATTCCGCCGCTGACCGTTATTTTATCGAAAGTCTCGGCACTTTTGTCTATAAAAGTGGGAAATTTCTTTTTCATTCCAACGGGAGAGCAAGCTCCTCTTACGTATCCTGTAAGAGCGAGCAGATCTTTAACGTGGACCATCTCTATTTTCTTATTTCCCGTAACAGATGCGGCCTTCTTCAGATCTATCTCAAGGCATGACGGGATGCAAAAAACTATATATCCCGTTTTATCTCCGTGTGCGACAAGGGTTTTGAACACCATCTCGCTACGAAGTCCTATCTGCTCGGCAATATGAACGCCCGAAAGGTCGTTTTCATCCGGCACGTATTCCTTTATTTCGTACTCTATCTTTGCAGCATCGAGAATTCGCATAGCGTTGGTCTTGGTCTTTATCATCTTAACTCCTCACCTTCGCGTATCATTTCTCTTGCGGCGCTTCTTTGCGTTTCGGTCACATTTATTCCGCCGAGTATGCGGGCGGTTTCCTCTACTCTTCCCTCATCGTCAAGAAGTGTAAGTGAGGTAAAGGCTCTGCCATCCTGCTCGGTCTTATCAATTCTGAAATGGCTGTCGGCAAGGGACGCTATCTGCGCACTGTGGGTTACGCATATGACCTGTATGCCGTCAGCAATCAGCTTCAGCTTTATTCCGACTTTACGTGAGGTCTTTCCGGAAATACCCGTGTCTATTTCATCAAAAATGAGGGTATCGACAGAATCCTTATCGGCAAGAACGCTCTTCATAGCAAGCATTATTCTTGAAAGCTCACCACCCGATGCTATTTTTATCATCGGTTTAAGAGGCTCACCTACGTTAGTAGAAACAAGGAATTCTACGTCATCAAAGCCGTTTTTCCTTGGCTCTGAAGGCGATATATTGACCTCGAATCGTACCTTCGGCATATCAAGGAATACAAGCACCTCGCCTATTCTGTCGGCAAGCGCTGCGGCTACGCTCTTTCTCTTTTTTCTGAGCACCTCGGCAGCATTTTTCAGCTTCTCTGTAACTAATATAAGCGCTTCCTTATATTCCGCTATCTTATCGTCCGACTGCTCTATCATATCGAGCTTTTCGGCAACCTCATCTCGGAAAGCAAGAATTTCGGTTATGCTTGAGCCGTATTTACGCTTAAGCTTTGCAATTGCGTCAAGTCTGCCCTCTATTTTATCGAGTCTTGCCGTCGGGTCCCCGTCGGACAATCCGTCAGAAGTAAAACCGTCTATTGTAAGAGCTATATCCTCTATCTCATATCGGTAATTCCTTAGCTTTTCCGAAATATCGGCTGCCTCAGCCACAGTGTCAGCTATTGCATCCATCGACTGTGATGCTCTGTCAAGAAGGTACGTGACAGATGCACTTTTCTCGCTCGAATGAAGGATGCGATATGCAAAGGAGCTGTGCTTCTTTATGTTCTCAAGATTGCGGAGCTTATTGCACTCGGCTTCAAGCACCTCTTCCTCTCCCTCTCGAAGCTTTAACGCATCTATCTCGGATATCTGATAACGGTATATCTCAATAAGTCTGTTTTTTTCCTTATCCCCGCTCTCAAGCTCTGCAAGCTTTTTCTTTATATCGGTATACTCCTCATAAATGCTGCCGTAAGAGTCAAGCTCACTTCCCGTCTCCGCAAAGCAGTCAAGAAGGTCTATATGACTTGCTTTATTTAAGAAAAGCTGGCTGTCATTCTGCCCGTGAATGTTTATAAGGGCAGACGAGAGCTCTCGGTGAACAGATGCGGTTATCGTGCGCCCATTAAGCTTTACTGAGGAGCGTCCGTCATCGGTTATGCTCTTCTGAAGCATAATGCACCCGTCTTCATCGGGTGTAAGGCCAAGCTCCTCAAGCTTTCCCAGCACAAGGGGAGAAAGCGAGGTAAAAACACCCGAAACGAGCGCCTTCGTTTCTCCCGTGCGGATAAGCTCTCTTTGGATCCTGCCGCCGATAAGCATATTTATACTGTCGATAATTATTGATTTTCCGGCTCCCGTTTCACCCGTAAGGGCGCTGAAGCCGTTTTCAAGATCGACGTCAAGCGTCTTTATAACGGCAACGTTTTCAATGTGTAATGAGGACAGCATCTTAAATAACTCTCATCATTGTTTTTACCTGCTCACAGATGTTCGCAGCAATGTCCTTCGTTCTCGTAACGATAAGTATGGTGTCGTCACCCGCAACGCTTCCGAGGATGTCGGAATGTCTTATTGCGTCGATTCCCGTGGCAACTGCGTTTGCCATACCGGGATAGGTTCTTACAACAACGATATTCTCGCCGACGTCAACGCTTATTATAGATGCTGCAATAGCGGCATTGAAATCCGCTCCCGATGCCGCATCACTTGAGATAGGCTTGACATAGCGGTACTTGCCTTTATTTGTCTGAGTCTTTGCAAGCTTAAGCTCCTTAATATCACGGGAAGCGGTTGCCTGTGTAACGTCATACCCCTCAAGGCGCAGTTTTTCAATAAGCTCGTCCTGTGTCTCTATCTCGTAGCGTACAATAAGCTCGAGTATCTTTTCA
>SVUB01000078.1 GCA_015063495.1 Oscillospiraceae bacterium | reverse complement strand
TAAGTGGTGATAGTTACGTTAGCAGTATTCTCTACAACGATCTTCTTGATAAGATCATTGTTTCCACCGAACATGTTAACGTACTCGTCAGGACCTCCGGCAAACGTGATCTGACCGTCGGTTATAGTATCCATAGGAGTAATTGTGCAGGTTCCGTCTTCAGCAATGGACCAATTGAAGTTGCTGTAGGAGCCTGTGATGGGGTAGGTTGCTGCGCTTGCACTTACTACGAACATGACTACAACCATGCTCATTACCGCAAGAGCGAGGAGAACCTTTTTGAAAGTGAGTTTCATAGGTCTGTTTCCTTTCTAAATGTAAATTTTTTCCATTTTCGTTCGGCTATGCCGACTAGCTTCTCCATTTTACTATAAAAAAGCGCCTCCGTAAATGGACAATTTGTTAATTTTGCACTTTTTGACACTCTTTTTACAACACAGGAAAAAGGCACCAAGGTTGGTGCCTTTTCTTCTATTTAATATATTCAAGCGCTTTTTCGGCGTCCTCGGATGCAAATTTCGAAAGCTCGGCGGCACGACGTGCTATCCTCTCGCAAAGAGAATCTCTTACTGTGAGAAGTCTCTCGGCAGAGTGCGAAATCTCCTCGGGGTCGATATCCACGCCGTCAAAGACCTCGAACTGGTCGGCGTACAGGGAGAACGCCTTTACCTTCGGGTCATATGAAAGCCCTATCGCAGGGATTCCCGCCGCACTTGCGTAGATTATCATATGCAGTCTCATTCCGATAACGAAGGACATTTCACTCAAAAGCGAAATAACCTCGCTCGCAGTAAGCGAACAGAGCATCGGGCACTTTACAGCCGTCCTCTGCTCGACTATTTTCTTCACCTCGAAGCATATCGCATCGTCATAGGAGCGCTGAACGGGGATAAATACGGGCCTTTTGCCCGTTCTTTTACACACAAGTGCAATAGCCTCGCTTGCAGATGCCACAAACGCATCCCTATCCCCTGCACCGCTTGACGTTTTTAGGTCTTGCCACTCGCGTAAAGACACGGCAAAGCAGTCAAGTGGGGCATCTATCCCTGCTTTTTCGAGAATATAAGCGGTTCTTGCCCTCGTTGCACCCCCAAGCGTAAGCGCAGGGTCTGAGGTAATACGAATTCGCCCAAGCTCTTCATCACTCAAGCCTATCTCTCGTAAAAATTCGTAAGACGATGGCTCACGCAGACTTATCTCATCCGCCTCGGAGAGCACTTTTATCACTCGCCTACGGCTTCTCTCACCGTAAAGAGGACCTATACCGTTCGCATAGACCATTACAGAAAGTCCCATGCGCTTTGCCATCTTTATGACCTGAATATAATATTCAAGCGACTTTGTGCTCGTATTATTCTGGAAGAGCGAGCCGCCGCCGCTGATAAGCAGCCTTGCGTGGCGCATCTCTCTTATCATAGCAAAAACATTGAACCTGCCGACGCACTTTACTCCGTATTTCCTGCACATTTTCTTTGGACGACGGGTAAACGCAGTTATCCTTACGTCGGGATCCTGCCTTCGCAAATTATCTATTATTGATATAAGAAGCGAATCGTCTCCCGTGTTTCCGAATCCGTAATAGCCGGAGAAGACTATATCGCTGTGCTTTTTATAATCATAAGGATAGAGCGATTCGTAAACCGTCATACAGTCACGTGCCATTCTTGCCGCAGAGTAATTTTCCTTAATTATTCTGCGGTTCTTCTCGCCGATGAGTGCTATTTCATCCTCACCAAGGTCGAGAAGAGCCGAGAGGTCTCTCATAAGAAGCTCCTCGCTTGAGCTTTCACACCCACGGCAACAGAAATTGGTCGCAACCGCTACATCCATATTGCTCTCGTCAAGCAGACCTATATATCCCTCGTTTCCTGCAATAACAACGGGCTTTGATGCACTCATAGCTTCAAGAACCGCTCTCGAAACGCCGATAAATACGTCTCCGAGCGCTATGAGACGGTTTATATCCGTCCTTGCGCCCGTCATTTTTACAAATTCCGTGCCTGCGGCGGTATTCGCCCTCTCCGCAAGGCTCTTAACGTAGTCAAAATCGTCTCCTCCGCCCACTATAACTATCTGAAGCGTCGGATATTTTTCACGGAGCGCCGGAGCGATAGACGCAAGCATCCTTGCCACCGCACTTCTGTCCTTATCCATTCGGCTCACGTAAACGAGAGTTTTTGCGCCGTCGGGAATCCCAAGCTCGGCACGAACCTCGGAGCAATCAATGTCCGGGGAAAACTTCTTCATATCGACTCCGTTTATCGTCACCGATATATTGTCGGCGAAAACGCCGTAATTGTCTATAACGTACTGCTTTATATCCTCGCTGACTGCAATAGTCCTCTCTCCCCAATCGGCAAGGGTACGCCAGAGTGCGTTTATATCAAACACCCAATGCGCCGAGCAGACGAAACGAAAGTGAAGCTTTTTATGAAGCAGTCCGCAGATAAAAGCAGGTATTCTTGCATGGGCGTGGACTATATCGAATTTCTCTTTTTTGATGAGCTTTTTAAGACCGAGGTAGCTTTTCAGCACCGCAAACGGACGCTTTGTGTGGAGAGGAAGCTTTATGTGCTTTATCCCGCACGCCTCAAGCTCCTTTACGTAGACACCGCCGTTTGATGCGACCGTCACCTCTGCGCCCATATCGGCGAGAGCTCTTGACAGCTCGAGCACGTGCGTCTCCGCACCGCCTATCTCAAGCCCCATAAGAGTCATAAGAATCTTCATTTATATCATTCCCTCACTGTTTTCTTTATTCAGCAGTGCTGAATGAATCTTCTGTTATACGATCACGGATGTCAGTTTCAAAGCCCGTCGTCGTCATAGAATAGACGGTCGTTCTCTTTCCCGCAACGCTAACCGTAGACTCGCAGTGGTAGATAACTCCCTCGTCAAGATAGTAAAAATACTTTTCACTCATTCCGTCCCCAAAGCCAAGACCGAGCTGGAGCATATTCTGTCCTCTTGCACGAAGAAGCGAATAGGTCACCTTGTCAAGCTGTGCGCCATCTGCGTTCTCGTTCTTCTCCGCAATAAGAGCTTGCACGTATGCGTGGCTCGGAAGGCCCGTAAGCTCCTCCATTGCCTGCCCACCAGCATCGATGAGAGAGCTTTCTCCCGTTATCTCGTTTATAATTCTTATCTTCTCACCGTCACACTTGACAGTCTCGATAAGAACGCCTTTGTCAAACGTTCTGACAGAATATCTTTCTCCGTCACGCAGAACGAGCTTTACTCTCTCGAGCCTATTCCCCTTTGCGTCCTCAAGCACTACAGTAGCCTCCTGATAGTAGGACGGGCTTGTGGAGTAGAGTGCAAACGCTTCCTCAAGAGACATGTCTGTTATATCCATGTTCTCCGGAGTTATCTGCTCGCCCGAGACCTCGGGTAAAAGCTCGTAAAAATATTTTGGAGGCTCGGGAGCAGAAACGTCACTACCGCTCTGTCCCGTGCCGACACTTATCAGATATATACCGCCGATAATGGCAAATGCCGCCATAATTACGGCACTGATGAGCAGTACCGCCTTTACTACCGAGCGTCCTTCAGCCGTGCCTGCAGTCCTTTTTGAGCCTGACATTCTTCTCCCTCCCTTATTTTTATTCGTCGTTACCGTCTTTTCCCGCGTCTGCCGCAAGGTTTTTGACCTGATTTGAGAAATCCTTTTCGGTCGCTATCTTTATTCCGCTTTCAATTGCGTCTTCCTCGTCAAACATTGCAGTAAATGCTCTTGTCGAGGGACTCTTATACACGAAAGAGCTTATGACAAAGAGCGCCATACCCGAAACGAAAATGAGCGCCGCAGGAATATAATATTCAAGTGTCAGAAGCACCGCCGCAATGCCGAGAATTCCGCATATCGAATAGAGTATGCGAACGCTCTTTCTCTGTCCGAATCCCATATCTATAAGGCGGTGATGAATATGCCCTCTGTCGCTTGCAAACGGACTTTTACCGTGAACGAGTCTTCTGATTATTGCAAAAAGCGTATCGAATATCGGAAGACCGAATATAGAAAGCGGTATTATAAACGAAAATACCATATGCGTCTTGAAAACGCCCTGTATAGCTATTATCGAAAGCAGATAACCGAGTGTCTGTGCCCCCGTATCACCCATAAATATCCTTGCGGGGTGAGTGTTGAACGGGAAAAAGCCTATGCACGCACCAATTACCACCGCAACGATAAGCGCCGAGGTGTAGTCACCGAGAATTATCATTACCACAAAGAGAGATATCGAGCATATAGTCGATATTCCGCAGGCGAGCCCGTCCAGGCCGTCGATAAGGTTTATCGAGTTGGTAAGTCCCACTATCCAGAGCATTGTAAGCGGAATTGACCAGGCTCCAAGCTGCACCATCTTATCTCCAAGGGTTATAAATTCTATCGTAACGCCCTCAATAACGGCAAAGCCTGCCACTGCGACCTGCACTGCGAGCTTAAGCCAAGCGTTTAGTGCAAAAACGTCGTCAAGAACGCCCATAACGACAATTATAAGACCACCAAAGAGCGCCACCGTAAGAAAACGGCTCATTTGGCAAAAGGCAAGAAGCGTCAGTGCAAAGCCTATAAATATGGCAAGACCGCCTATTCTGGGTATCGGAACTCTATGCATTCTTCTGTCGTCCTTTGGAACGTCAAGTGCGCCTATCTTAAAGGCGAGGACACGCACGAGCGGCGTGCAAACGTAGGAGAGCAGGGCCGCACAAACGACCGCCGCTATACCTATTATCAGCGAAATGTGCATTTTTTCGCGTCCTTTCTTTTAGATAACAAATCCAACCTTACGCTTAACCTTTGAAAGAGTCTTTGAAGCAAAGTAGGAAGCACAGTCAGCACCGTTCTTCATTACGCCCTCAAGATAAGCCTTATCTGCGAGAAGCTCGTTAAACTTCGCCTGAACGGGAGCGAGTGCATCCGCACAGGTCTCGCCGACAGCGAGCTTGAAGTCGCCGTAGCCTTTACCTGCAAACTCTGCCTCTATTTCTTCCATAGTCTTGCCCGTGAAGCAGGAATAGATAGACATAAGGTTATTTATTCCGTCCTTGCCCTCGGCATAGCGGATCTCGGTGTCCGAGTCTGTAACCGCACGCTTGAACTTACGGATGATAGAATCCTTATCGTCAAGGATGTAGACAACAGCATTCGTATTCTCGTCAGACTTGCTCATCTTCTTTGTAGGCTCGGCAAGTGACATTATCTTCATACCGCTCTTCTCGATTATAGGCTCAGGCACGGTAAAGGTGTCGGAATAGACCTGATTAAAGCGGTTTGCAATATTCCTTGCAAGCTCAACGTGCTGCTTCTGGTCAACGCCGACGGGAACTACGTCAGTCTGATAGAGCAGAATATCCGCCGCCATAAGGGTGGGGTAAGTAAACAGACCTGCGTT
>SVUB01000077.1 GCA_015063495.1 Oscillospiraceae bacterium | reverse complement strand
CATTCCAAGACCGGTCTTTGCACGGAGAGCTGCAACGTCTTTTGCTGTGATCTGTGCCATTTTTATTTCCTCCAAATATATTTGTATTATATTTTAGTGAATTAAGCCTCAGCCTCTGCTGCTTCCTTTTCCTCAACTGCTGCTTCGATATCAGCCTCTTCAGCTACAGTAGCCTCCCCCTGCTTGCCTTCGATAACTGCATCAGCAAGAACGGAAGACATAAGCTTGATAGCGCGGATAGCGTCATCGTTACCGGGGATAACATAGTCAGCGTCGTCAGGATCGCAGTTGGTATCAACGATAGCGATTACCGGAATACCGAGCTTCTTAGCCTCAAGAATAGCGTTCTTTTCCTTCTTGGGGTCAACTACGAAAATTGCGGAGGGGAGCTGCTCCATTGTCTTGATACCGCCGTAGCTCTTCTCAAGATCGAACATTTCCTTCTGCATTCCTGCAACTTCCTTCTTGGGGAGAAGATCGAAGGTACCGTCTTCCTGCATCTTTGCAAGGTTGTTGAGACGAGCGATAGACTTCTTGATAGTCTTGAAGTTCGTCATCATACCGCCGGGCCAACGAACGTTTACGTAGTACATGCCGCATCTTGTAGCCTCTTCCTTGATAGCCTCTGCAGCCTGCTTCTTTGTACCTACGAAGAGGATGGTGCCGTTCTGTGCGGCAACGTCTCTTACGAACATGTAAGCTTCTTCAAACTTCTTTACAGTTTTCTGAAGGTCGATGATGTAGATACCGTTTCTTTCTGTGAAGATGTACTCAGCCATTTTAGGGTTCCATCTTCTGGTGTGGTGTCCGAAATGGACGCCTGCTTCGAGAAGCTGTTTGATTGTGATTACAGACATTTTAATGTCCTCCTTCGGTTATTTCCACCACAGAGGCACCTCGCCAAAAGCCCCGAAAGGCACCGACAGCGGTCAAGCTCTCTGTGTGTGTATTAATTTTGCACCTTTACCGGCGCAATGCATAATATTTTACCATTATTATATCCTTATGTCAATGCATGTTTGAAATATTTACATTTTTTTAACATTTACCACTTAAAAAAGCGTCTTTTCCCCTTCCCTCTGCCGCCGTGGTCATCACATGCGCAATCAGAGAGCGATATTCTGACGAGAATAGCATCCTCTCCGATACACTCGACCTTATCCCAAGGAATTATTATGTTATCACATTTACCGAATGAAAAAACGCATTGGTCTTTGGGCACAATAATTGCACATATTCTGCCGTCATCCGTATCAAGCTGCAGGTCACATACGTAGCCAAGGTCTTTGCCATCGCAAAGATTTATCACGTTCTTTTCACTGAGAGTCGCCAGATTTGTTATCCTCATAAAAACACCTCCGTACTATATTATACGGAGGTGTAAGTTTATATGTACCTGTCGGTAACAAGGAGCATAACGTAGCCTATTACCGAAACGAGCGGTGCTGCGGCACATACCTGCCATCCGGGATACGTTACCCCAAGAAGTGCACCGAAGGACGGAACAGCAAGAGACAGAATAATTATCGCAATGACGGCCACAGCAAATGTTCCGAAGAATTTGCTTGCAGTTTTGTCCTCTTCCTTTATCCGAGCAATAATGAATATTGCGAAAAGCTCGGAGAGGACCGTTCCCACAAACGAGAAAACGTTCATAAGAGACGCAGAAACTATATTTGCAGACCCAAACACTACCGAAAGCATAAGCACAACCAAACCGAGAACAGCGCCCGACACAAGATATTTTGCACAGATCTTGAATGGAGATGTAAACAACGTCTCCACATCCTCTATTTTATCAGAAAATGTAAGAGTGTTCCTTGCAAACGCCATTACAAGCAGTGCAAAAATATCAACAAGCATACCTGCAAACATTATCTGAACAGCCGAAAGAAGCATTCTTCCGAAAAACAGCGGTATTACAGAAAGTGTAAGCCTAAGTGAGGCCGAAAATGACAGATAACGAATAAATCTGCACAGACCACCCGAAGCGCTCTTTGAAGCAAGAACTGCAGCGCAGAACGCCTCGAATCCACCTCCGCTTCTAAGCGCACCCGGAAGAAGAACATCTGCATTTTTTGATATTATTTCAGGGTGTCTTCGCTCATTACCATCAAAATCAGAGAGTACGGCGGAGACGTTTGCACCGTTCATAAGAGAAAGATGCTCTGTCTCGGATGCTATAACGGCAAGTGTTCCGTCATCACCCTTTATAAGCTTTGAAAGCTCCTCTATCTCTCTCATATTAAAGCCAAGATATGCTCTATACTGCCCAAAGTTCTCCGAAATGCTCTTTCCGTTTCTTCTGAAGGCCGAAGCGTAAGCAATCTCGTGCTTACCCTTTACTGCGCCGATATTAAATGCCGTTATCACCGATTCTGCATTTTCTTCAGCTATAAAATAAACATCAATATCCGCCTCGTGCATCTCGTTTATACGTGCGGCGCAGGTATCAATATATGGTTCGGAGTAAACTATGTACCCCTCAAATATAAGCTGGTTTTGAAGCGCGCCGAGTCTCGACAAACTTGAACAAGGGCTTATTCTCGATGCGACGAGCGTCACGCTCTTCGCTTTCTTTGAGAGTTGTGAACAGGCGCGTAAAATATCCGATTTTTTATCGTTATCAAGGGCAAGAGCTCCTTCCGGGGTTCTTATATGAGTACACAGTGAGATAAGAGAGGAGTCCTCCGAAACACATATAACTCTGTACTCTTCCCCATTCTTTACAAGTGATGTGTCAAATCCCGAGACATCGCTTGAAGAAAACTCCACAAGCTCATATAGATTCATCAGCTTCTCTCTGTCTATTTCAAGAAAAGACGCAAAATCAGAAATTGCTTTCGCATTAAAATTGGATGTTTTCTTTGAAAATTCCTTTTCCGCAAGACGTCTTGACGTGCCAAGAAGCGCTATGTCCATAAGACAATTAAGCGCATCATCAGCCTCATCCTTTGCAGTTAACGCATCATAAAAACGGTTAGCGGCAAAAACACTTTCAACGTATTTTTCATCACAGCAAACCGATTTACTACCAAGAATCATTACCGAATCAACGTAATTCATCTCCTCGATAGAGCTTGGAAATTTGATAACTGCACTGCCCTTTGCTCTTCCCCATCGTCTGACTGCAGCCGCCGGGAAGATATAGGACATACCAAAAATAAGCTCTCCGCCAACGGTAACCGACAGCGCCAGCATAAGAAGGAAAACGTCAAGAATTCCGTAATTATTCCTACCTATTATCATTGCAATAGCAGTTATCGGAACGGTAGCTATAAGAACAGCAAGGCTACACCTTGAAAACAGACGGGACAGGCTTCCCATAACACGCATTTCCCTTTTTGCCACAGGAAACGCCTCAAGCTCACCAAGCATAGAGGAAACAAAGGTATTTTTTCCGGTTTTAACGGCAATCGCAATACCATCACCTGATGATATAACGGAAGAAGCACTTATCATATTTTGCTGAGCGGCAATTCCGAGCTTTTCATCATTTCTGTAAATGACCGATGCATCCTTTACAGTAAGCTCCTTTTTCTCCTTGCCCGCTATTCTTCCTACAAATTCAATAGCTCTCATATCAAAACAGGAGACAAGACGGCAATCTGCGGGAACGATATCCCCTTTCTCAAGAAGGATTATATCACCCACCACAACGTCAGAGGAATCTATAAGACGGGGTTTTCCGTCTCGCAAGACCTTAACTCTCGGAAGTGATAACTCTGCCGCTCTCTCAAAAGAATTTTTCGAAAGAAGATAAATTATAATAGATGCGGTAAAGGCAAAAAGCGCTATAACAAGGCACGTGCCTGAGGTTTTACCTTTATCAAAAAATACACTTATAAGGGTTGCAAGCACAAATATTATAAAGGTAATATCGGAAGCAAGCTTACCCACGTGCACAAATGGAGATTCGGAGATCTGCCTGTAAAGTGAAGCCGAACCACTTCTTCTGCGTCTTCGCTCGGCTTCCTTTTTATCAAGGCCCAACGAGACGTTAGTATTCAGTTTTTTCTCGATATCTTCCACAGTTAAGGAATACCATCTCTCGTTCATTTTTCTGCCTTTACTTTCTTATAAAATCTTTTCTTTCACATACAAACGATGTCAAGCTCTCCGTCCTTTACACCTATATAAGCCTGTGTAAAGCTCTGCTTGTAATCCGAGATTATAAGCTCAGCGAGCCTATCCTCAATATTCGTCTGAATAAATCTTCTCATATTTCTCGCACCGAATTTTGATGAGAAGGAACGCTTTGCGATAAGCTCAAGTGCATCGTCCGTGCAAGTGAGTTTGATATCCTTCTCCGAAAGAACTGTGCGAAGCTCGCTTATCATTATCTCTGCAATACCCGCAAAATCCTTTTCGTCAAGTGCTCTGAATGTGATTATTTCGTCAACACGGTTAATGAATTCGGGGCGAAGGAATCTCGAAAGTGCCTTTTCGGTCTTTGCCTCGGCCACCTCCGAAGTGCTTGCGGAAAATCCTGCGGCTGCAGTATTCATATCCGAGCCTGCGTTTGTAGTCATTACAATAACCGTATTTTCAAAGTTTACAGTTTTACCGTGAGCATCGGTTATCCTTCCGTCGTCAAGTATCTGAAGGAGAATATTGAGAACGTCGGGGTGAGCCTTCTCTATCTCATCAAAAAGGATGACGGAATAAGGCTTACGTCTTATCTTTTCGGTGAGCTGACCCGCCTCATCGTATCCGACGTAACCGGGAGGCGCTCCTATGATACGTGATACCGAATGCTTCTCCATAAACTCGGACATATCGAGTCGTATAAGCGTTTCGGGAGAGTTAAAGAGGTCGGATGCGAGAGTTTTTACAAGCTCTGTCTTTCCTACGCCCGTCGGTCCTGCGAAAATGAAGGATACAGGCTTCTTCTTATAGGATATTCCCGCACGGCTTCTCTTCATAGCTCTTGAAACAGCCTCGACAGCCTTATCCTGACCGATAATTCGCTTCTTTAGGCGCTCCTCGAGCTTATCAATCTTCTCAAATTCATTTTCAGTAATGCTTGTGGCAGGAATACCCGTCCATATTTCGATGACCTCGGCAAGATCTGCCGTTGTCATAACGACGTTTTGGCACTGCGGTTCTATTTCACGGAGTCTTTCCGAAAGACGAATCTCCTCTGCCTTATAGTTGGCTATAAGCTCGTATTTCTTTGCCTCGGCATCAGGCCCTTCAGCAGTTTCGCTCTCACATTTTTCACGGGCATCCTTTATCGAAAGGAGCTTATCTCTTATCTCATAGCTTTCGTTTATCTCTGCGCTTGAAAGCGAGAGGTTTGCAGAAGCCTCGTCAAGCAGATCTATTGCCTTATCGGGCAGATATCTGTCGGTTATATATCTCTCTGACATATGAACCGCCTTTGAGAGCACCGAATCGGGGACCTTTATCATATGGAAATCCTCGTAATAGTGCTTTATGCCTCGTAACATATCTATACTCTCATCAATTGACGGCTCATTTACCGTCACAGGCTGAAAGCGTCTTTCAAGTGCGGCATCCTTTTCGATGTACTTTCTGTATTCTCTGAGCGTAGTTGCTCCGATCACCTGTATCTCACCTCTTGAAAGGGCCGGCTTTAGGATATTTGCGGCATTCATACTTCCCTCCGCATCACCCGAGCCTACGATGTTATGCACCTCGTCAATAACGAGAATAACGTTTCCTGCTTCTCTTA
>SVUB01000076.1 GCA_015063495.1 Oscillospiraceae bacterium | reverse complement strand
GTTCTTCTAAAAAATAAAAAGCTGTTGTGCTTAGCTCAACAGCTTTTTTAATTGTTTCTTAATTTACTGAGAAAATTAAGAAACAATTAAAAAAGCTGTTGTGCTAAGCACAACAGCTTTTTATTTTTTAGAAGAACGTCAGCTGATCGGTCTCATTTACACCGTCAAGTGCTCCATTCCTACGAAGAAGCTCAAGAAGCGACTGCGAGACCTTTGCACGAACCTGCATATCCTCAACCGAGAAGAAGGGCTCTTTTTCTCTTTCAGCAACGATAGCAAGTGCCGCACTTTCACCGAGTCCCGGAAGCGAGATAAATGGCAAGCGTATTCCGCCATCCTCCGGCTTAAACGCTTTAGCCTCGGATTTATTGATATCAACTCCGAGAATCTTTATTCCTCTCGCAAGGCACTCGTTGACAAGCATAAGGGTGCTGACCTGACCCTTCTCCTTTTGGGTAGCGTCTCTTCCCTTTCGCTCTATCTCATCTATGACCATTTTTACCTTGCGTCTTCCACCCATAGCGATCTCCGCATCAACATCACCGCCGGCGGCCGTAAACATCGCACAGTAGAACATAATAGGCATATGTACCTTATACCATGCAAGGCGGATTGCAGACATAACGTAAGCCGCTGCATGAGCCTTCGGGAACATGTATTTGATCTTCTTACAGGATTCGATATACCATTCGGGCACACCCGTGCCTCTCATAGCCTCCTCCCATTCGGGAGTAAGCCCCTTACCCTTACGAACAGATTCCATTATCTTAAACGCTGTGGCGTTTTCCATTCCGTATCTGATAAGGTCGAGCATAATACCGTCTCTCGTTCCGATAACCTTTGAAATATCGCATATTCCCTTTTTAATAAGGTCCTGTGCGTTTCCGAGCCAAACGTTAGTACCGTGAGTAAGACCGGATATCTGAAGCAGGTCTGCAAAATTCTTCGGCTTTGCGTCCTGAAGAACGCCGATAATGAACTTTGTGCCAAATTCGGGAAGGCCGAGAGTTCCAAGCGGTACTCCGATATCCTCAGGAGTTACTCCGAGCGATTCTGTCGATTCAAAGAGCTTATATACCTCGGGGTCGTTCATCGGAACGTCCATTACGTTCGTTCCGCTAAAACGCTCTATCATCTTATATTTGGTAGGTACATCGTGTCCGAGCTCATCAAGCTTAAGAATCGTATCGTGAAGATATGAGAAAGCATAGTGAGTGGTCAAAATGTCGGATTTCGGATCGTCTGCCGGATGCTGAATAGGCGTAAAATCATAAATTGAATATTCACGGGGAACAACGATTATTCCTCCCGGATGCTGACCTGTCGTTCTCTTTACACCGACGAGAGTGCTTATCATGTGGTTTACCTCGGAAATTCCCATCTTGAGATTTTTTTCTTCAAGATATTTTGCAACATAACCGAAAGCCGTCTTATCGGCAAGAGTACCGAGCGTACCCGCTCTGAAAACGTTTTCTTTTCCGAAAAGCTCCTCGGTATATTTATGTACTCTACCCTGTACCTCACCGGAGAAGTTAAGGTCTATATCAGGCGATTTATCACCGTAGAATCCAAGGAAGGTCTCAAACGGTATATCGTGACCGTCACCTATAAGCTTTGTTCCGCATTTCGGGCAATTTGCATCAGGCAAGTCAAATCCCGAGCCTACACTGCCGTCGGTAAAGAATTCGGAATATTGACATTTAGGGCAGTAATAATGCGGAGGAAGCGAATTAACCTCGGAAATACCCGACATATTCGCAACGAATGAAGAACCGACAGATCCTCTTGAGCCAACGAGATAACCTTCCTGCTCGCTATACTGAACGAGCTTCTGCGCTATCATATAAAGCACGGCAAAGCCGTTATTTATGATAGAAGTAAGCTCCTTTTCAAGACGTGCACTTACTATCTCCGGAAGCGGATCTCCATAGAGTTTTTTGGCCTTTGTCCAGCAAAGATTCTGAAGATCCTCCTCTGCCCCCTCCATCTTAGGGGTATAAGTACCCTTAGGGATCGGGCGAACATCGCCTATCATATCTGCTATTTTATTTGTGTTTGTAACTACGACCTCATATGCCTTTTCCTCACCGAGATAAGAAAATTCTGCAAGCATTTCCTCGGTCGTGCGGAAATATAGTCCTACGTCCTTGTCGGCATCCTTGAATTTAAGAGTAGAGAGAAGTATCTTTCTGCTTATCTCGTCCTCCTCGTTAAGGAAGTGAGAGTCGCAGGTAGCACATACAGGCTTTCCGTATTTCTCACCAAGCTCAACAATACGTCGATTAAGGGAACGAAGGTCCTCATCGTCCTTCGCTTTACCCTCTGCGATAAGGAATCTGTTGTTGCATATCGGCTGTATCTCAAGATAATCGTAGAAATTTACTATATCTGCAATATCATCCTCTGATGCACCGTCAAGTATTGCTCTGAAAAGCTCTCCCGATTCACAGGCTGAACCGATAATAAGCCCCTCTCTATGCTTTTGGAGTTCACTTTTAGGTATTCTCGGATTACGCTTAAAATATTTTATATAGCTGTTACTTACAAGCTCATAAAGGTTGCGTAGACCTACAAGATCCTTTACCAAAATTATCTGGTGGTAGGTAGGAAGCTGAAGCGGATCGGTATTTCCCTTCATTTCTCTATCGAGATCTCCAAAGCTCTTCCATCCGAATTTATCCATTTTACTGCACATAGCAAAATATATATGTGCGAGCATCTCGGCGTCGTCCGACGCTCTGTGATGATTAAATTCTCCGAGATGATAGTAGTCTGCAAGCGTATCGAGCTTGTGATTTTTAATATCGGTATTTATAAATCTTGATATAGCTACCGTATCAACGTAAGGATTTTCAAATTTCATACCGTTCTCAGTCGCATAATGACGGATAAATCCGGTATCAAAATTTGCATTATGAGCAATAAGCAGATCACCGCCCGTAAACTCAAAAAAGCTCTTTATAGCTTCTCCTGCCTTCGGTGCTCCCTTTACCATTTCGTCTGTAATGCCCGTGAGCTTCACTACCTCCTCGGGTATCGGACGTTCGGGGTCAACGAAGGTGTTGAATATATCTATAACCTTGCCGTCTTTAATCTTTACAGCTCCTATTTCGGTAATGCCACAGGCAAGCACGGAAAGACCTGTTGTCTCAATATCAAAGACAACTATCTCATCGGTGAATTTTCCGTTATATTTAGTTCCGAGACCTCCCTTTGCATCGTTTACAAAATAAGCCTCAAGGCCGTATATGACCTTCATTCCCGTTTTGTCGGAGCAAAGCATAGCATCTGGGAAGCTCTGAACGTTTCCGTGGTCGGTCACCGCTATGGCTCTATGTCCCCATTTCTGTGCCATCTTTATAGCATCAGCAACGGGGGTTATTGCGTCCATTGTGGACATATTAGTGTGAAGATGAAGCTCAACTCGCTTCTCGGGTGCATTATCGGTGCGATTTATCCGCTTTACGCTCATTGCACTCTCAAGCTCTATTACCATATCGTTAACGGGTTTTTCTTTTGATTTATAACCCATAAACGGCAGGCCTTGACCTGCGGTAACTCTGCCCATAACGGCAACAGTTGTTCCTATTCCGAAGGTCTTGCCGAGCTTTTTGTTTTCTTCCTCATTTACGTTGCATTTGTATACGTCGATGGACGAATATCCGTCAAAAATTCCAAAGATAACGTCGTAATGGTCCTGACTGTTTCTCGTAGTCTCGCTACTGTATGAAAAGACCTCGCCTACAACGACCGCACGACTCATCGGACTTTTAAGCTGTGCAGTACCTATAGGTTTTATCTCAAATGCCTCGCCCCATACGGTCTCAGGCTCTGAAATATCGTACGTCCTGTGTCCTATCTTTACTGTATTTTCATTAAGTAACAGATTTGCCTTTATTCCTCTGTAAAGCGTATCCACTTTTGTGAGATTTATTGATTCTTCATCGAAAGAAGCAGTGCTTACGCTCTCGCTACCCATAGCTCCGGAGCTAATGCGTGCTTCTCTTTCTCTCTGGCGGTTTTCATATTCCTCAAGTCTTCTCTTAGCAGGACTTGTGAACTCCGCATAATTTGCGGAATTATTTACTGTAACCTTATATGTAAGACCAAATTCGCTTTTGATAATATTCTCGATTATCCTTGGGGTTTTAGCGTCACAAACAAAGGAAACGCCATCGGGAGAGAACGGTATGGTGATTACGATATCATTACCGTTCATACTGCTCTCATAATCGCTGAAAAATCCACGTGCAACAACCCCCACCCTCTCGGTCTCGGTGAGCACCTGGGGCAGATAAGAATAGCTGAAAAGAGAAGGCTCATAAACAGGAAGAAGGCGCACGGAAAAGAGCTGGTAAGCTTCTTTTATCTCGTCCTCTATTCTGTAAAGAGTCTTTTTATCAATTATTCTCGGGAAGCGAGCCCTTATTTCGAGCATTTTCGCGTTTTTATCCGCACGAACGCTTATATCATATGCTTCAAGAAGCAGTTCTCTGCTTCTCTCGTCAGGCTCGTACCGCTTTAGTATTTCTGTCAGCTTTTTTTCAGCCATTTTAGTCGTCCTTTTTTTATTTTCTGAACTTCTTAATTTCTTTTATAAGTCTCTCGATTATATCCCCTTCGGGTATCTTCTCTATTATCTCTCCATGTGCGATAAGCACAGCCTCGCCGTTGCCGCCGGCAATTCCGATATCAGCCTCTCTTGCCTCACCGGGGCCATTTACAACACACCCCATGAGTGCTACCTTTATCGGAATATCTGTAAGGCCTTCTTTTCTTGCCGCATCCTCAAAGCGTTTTGAAAGAGATATAAGGTCTATCTTTGTTCTGCCACAAGTGGGGCAGCTGACGATATTCATTCCGCTCTGCCCCTCTATACCAACAGCAGAAAGAATCTTCTTTGCCGCCTCGATCTCCTCGCACGGATCGGCAGTAAGGGAAATGCGGAGCGTATCACCGATTCCGTCACAAAGAAGTGAGCCAACGCCGATGGAGCTTTTAACAAGTCCCATCTCTCTCGACCCTGCCTCTGTGACACCGATATGGAGCGGATAATCGCAAAGCTCACTGACTATCCTGTTTGCCGCAATCATATCGGGTACTGTTGATGCTTTTATTGATATGACTGTATTATAAAAATCAAATTTTTCAAGAAGAGATGCATGATACATAGCGCTCTCTGCAAGAGCACGGGGCGTTGGACCACCGTATTTCTCGATAAGATGCTTCTCTACCGAACCGCTGTTAACACCGATCCTTATCGGTATATTGCCCTTCTTACAAGCATCGGCAACGGCCTTGACATTATCCTCTCCGCCTATGTTACCGGGATTTATTCTTATCTTATCAATGCCGTATTCGGCACACTTAAGCGCAACCTTATAATCAAAGTGTATATCGGCAACTATCGGAATAGAAATATCGCTCTCCTTGAGCTTTTTTACGCTCTCTGCAGCATCAAGGTCGGGTACGGTAATCCTGACTATATCACATCCTGCACCCTCAAGTGCCTTAATCTGAGCGTAGGTAGCCTTAAAATCGCGAGTATCGGTATTTGTCATCGATTGAATTGCTATCTTATTTGAGCCTCCGATACTGACCTTTCCGATATGCACTTCTCTTTTATTTTTTCTTATCTCGTTGTATATCATATAAGCGTTACAATATCCTTAAAAGTTATTATGAGCATAAATGCAAGAAGAACAATAAGTCCTGCGAAATTTATATATCCCTCTATCTCGGGTTTAAGCGGCTTTCTTCTTATTAGCTCAATAA
>SVUB01000075.1 GCA_015063495.1 Oscillospiraceae bacterium | reverse complement strand
GTCTCCTACAACGCTCATCGCAGTCCCTACCGAAAGCAGGTCCCACGGCATAATGGGGAGTGATCGGAAGCACATAACGGAATAGTATGCAAAGCCGACAAGTCCGCAGAAAAGCGACGTACCCGCACAGGCGACACGGGGAGAAAAGGTGATAAGAAATAACACCGCCTCAATAATATAAACGAAAAGTATGTTGAAATAGAGGATCTCATCGCTGTTGAGCTCACCGATTCCGTAGACAAATTCCTCCATCATTATATATGACGGGATCGGCACTGCCAGCATCATAATGACAGTTATTATCTGCCACTTAAGTGACCAAAGCGACGAGAGAGTCTCTTTTGCAAACTTCCTTAGCTTATCCATTTTGGATCCTTCTTTTTAGAGAGTAGAAATTATAACTTCCACGTTGCCATTTATTATAAAGTCGCCCATTCCGGCAGGGATAAAGAAGCTCTCACCTGCTGTAACAGAATAGCTTTCACCGTCTGAAATTATCTCACCCTCGCCCGAAAGGAAAAGGAGCGAAGCAAAGCTGTCCTCAGAAGCTGTAAATGCTCTTTCACCCGAGATCTTCACGTGCTTAACTCTGAAATAGCGGCAGTGAGCGAGAGTTTCCTCATTGTCAAGCTCATCCTTTGCTTCAAATCTGATAGCGTTGATCTCCGCCTCGGTAAAGGGGCGAACAACGTCAAGAGATTTTTCCACGTGAAGCTCGCGAAGATTTCCTGCCGAATCTCTTCTCTCATAATCATAAACTCTGTATGTAAGATCAGAGTTCTGCTGGATCTCAGCAATGATTATTCCCTCACCGATAGCGTGGAGAAGTCCCGAGGGGATAAAATATGTCTCCCCTGCCTTGACGCTCTGATAGCCCATAGCGTCGCCGATCTTCCCTGCCTCAACTGCTGCGGCAAAATCCTCTTTTGAGACTCCGTCGGCAAGACCGTATACTATCTTCGCACCGGGAACGGCATCAACTATGTACCACATCTCTGTCTTTCCGGGATCTTTTTCGTGCGCCAAAGCATAATCATCGTCAGGATGCACCTGAACCGAAAGCTTGTCCTGTGCATCAATGAATTTTATAAGCAGAGGGAAACGTCCGCCATCGTATTTTGTGCCCATAACGCTCTTATCGGCGTCAATATACTCGCCGAGAGTCATTCCGGTGCAGTCGCCATTAAGAACACGGCTCATCTCGTCCTCACGGACAGTAAGATCCCAGGTTTCACCTATATTCTCCCCGCCGTTCTCCTTACCGAACATTTTCGAGAGATTTTCACCGCCCCAAATGCGGCTCTTTGCAACGTATGAGACCTTTATTGGATATAATTTTTTCATAATAACACCTCGTTTAAGCTAAAAAAGCAATTACCATATCATAAAGCCTGCAGAAAAGTACGGTTAAGAATACGGCAGGCAGATAATTCATAATTTTAAGCTTGGTTATTCCAAGCATATTAAAGGCAAGACCCACGATAAGAAGTGAGCCTACTGCGGTCATTTCCGTTACCACATCATCGGTAAGCAAAGGTCCTACCCACTCCGCAAGTACCGTAAGACTTCCCTGAAGAAGAAGCACCGATACTGCAGAAAATATAACTCCTATACCCAGTGACGAGGTATAGATAACGGAGCTGACAAAGTCAAGCACAGATTTAGTATACTGCGTTGAGTGATCGTTTTTAAGACCGCTCTCAAGGGGACCGAGAACAGACATCGCACCGACACAGAACAGAAGTGTTGCCGTTACAAACCCTTGAGTCACGTTTCCGTGTTTGTTTCCAACCTTTTTTTCGATCCACTCGCCAAGCTTTCCCACCCATCTGTCAAGGTCGATAAGCTCACCGATAACAGCGCCGAAAAGAAGAGAAAATATCATAACGAGTGCATTCTGTCCTTTTATCGCACCCGTTACTCCTATCCAGAGAACACAAAGTCCCATACCCTTCATTACGGTATCGGATACCTTTTCGGGTATTCCCTTCTTGAACACAAGCCCCAGCAAGCTGCCAATGATGACCGCTCCGCAGTTTACAAGCGCTCCAAGCAATGCAAAATTCATTTTAACTCCAAATATAAAATCCAATCGGGATGCCGCCAAAAAGCGGCATCCCGTTTGTATAAGGCTTTATCGGATTATCTTCTGCCTCTGAAATCGTCACGGCGACGTCCGCGGCGGAGAATACTCATGATCTCATCAAAGTCATCCTCGGATACGGGTGTCTCACCGTTTGCTGTATCGACAGCATACTCATTGATATCCTCATCATCGTCAGCTGCGGGAGCGGGCTTTTCTTCAGCCTTTTCTGCAGGAGCAGCCTTTTCCTCTGCCTTCTCGGCAGCAGGACGCTTAACGTCATCGGGCTTAACGAAAGGCTTTACGATATGCTTTTCATCATCCTCGTCCTTCTTCTCGAAACCCGTAGCGATAATGGTGATTCTCATTTCGTCCTCAAGCTCTTCGTCAAATGCAACACCCCAGATAACGGTTGCATCAGCATTTGCCTCGTTAGAGATCATAGAGGATGCGAGATCAACGTCTTCAAGTCCAACATCGGGAGATGCTGTAATGCTTATAAGTATACCCTTTGCACCCTTGATAGACGTCTCAAGAAGGGGACTGGAGATAGCAGCCTTCGCTGCAAGCTCAGCCTTATCCTTACCTGTTGCCGCACCAACACCCATATGAGCGTAGCCTGCGTTAGACATAATGGACGTTACGTCCGCAAAGTCAAGGTTGATAAATCCGGGAACGTTGATAAGCTCGGAAATGCTCTGAACACCGCGGCGAAGAACGTCGTCTGCGATCTCAAAAGCATTGAAGAGAGTGATTCTGGTCTCGGATACCTGCTTAAGTCTTTCATTGGGGATAACAACAAGCGCATCAACAAATTCGCTAAGGTTAGCGATACCCATTTCAGCCGCTTCCATTCTCTTTCTTCCCTCAAAAGCAAAGGGCTTTGTAACGATACCTACGGTGAGAATATCCATCTCTCTTGCAGCTCTTGCAACGATAGGAGCAGCGCCGGTACCTGTACCGCCACCCATACCGGTGGTGATAAATACCATATCAGCTCCTGAGAGAGCATTCTTGATATCGTCGAGGTTCTCCTCAGCCGCACGTGCACCGATCTCGGGATTTGCGCCCGCACCGTGACCCTTGGTTATCTTTTCACCGATAACTACCTGGTTGGGAGCGCTGGAATTCTTAAGCACCTGACGGTCTGTGTTTACGGCGATAAACTCAACGCCTCTGATATTTGCCGAGATCATTCTGTTGACAGCGTTATTTCCGCCGCCTCCGACACCGATGACTTTTATACACACACCGCTGTCGTAGGTTTCATCATGTTCGAATGTCATTTTTTCATCCTCCAAATTTGTATATCTGATTTTATTTTTTGAGATATTCGCAAAATCCTTCAAATTATAAATACTCTATATTATATAATAAAGGATTTTTGTTTTTTTTGCAATAGTTTTTTTGAACTTTTATCGTGTTTTTGTGCTTTTTTTAAGGCAGAATATGAATTTTATTCAATTTTGAGAGTTTTCTGGACGCTTACGCTACTTTCGGATACGTCAGAAACGTTGAGAACAACACCCTCAAGATCTCTGTATCCTCCCGCATCAAGGACTTTTTCCGCCATTTTCAGCTTTAGCATCTCGTCATTAAGATCACCGAGTTCAATGCGGTATTTTCCTTTTTTGACAAGGGAAACGTCAAACTTACCACCGATGTATATTCTGTCAACGTCATCAGCAAGCGGAGAGTCGGATAAGATCGAAAGAAAATTGCCTACGTACTCATTTTCCTCACCGAAAAACTGAAGCTTTTCTCCTGTAACCGAGCGTTTTATTCCCGGCACCTCAAGGTAGATAAGTCCACCAGCTTCACAGCTCTTTCTGCTTGTCCTCTTTTCGAGCACACGAAGACTTTCCGAGAGCGTAAAATACTCACCCGTGACCTCCACGAAATATTTTGGTGTCTCATACGTAAGAACTATGGATATCTCCGATGGAAGCACTTTTTTTACGTCTACCGATGCTATCTCGGGGTAAAGAGCAAGTATTTTCTTCTCTGCACCTTTGGCGTCCACACTGTAAAGCTTTTTTCCCTGCTCTATTCCCGACGCCGCTATTATCTCTTTAGCGCTGTGACCGGAAAGTCCCGTGACACCTATACTGCTCACGTCAAAATACGACGAAAAGAATCCGAAAAGCAATGAGCCGACAACAGCGGCCGTCAAAAGAAGACCTGCTATTACACCAAGGTATGACGCTCTGCCATGAGCATTTTTTCTGCTGTCTCTTCTGCTCGAGCGCAGAGGCGGTGAATTCGAGGGACGGTAATAATAAGGCCTGTCCCTGCGGGTGACATTCGGCGCACTGCATCCGCGTCTGTAATTGCTATATGTCATTCGCCGCTTCTCACCCTTTCTTTATCAGTTTTTTTATTTCTTCGTATATTATTTTGTTTGCATCAAGATCTGCAAAATGCGAGATCGCCTCGCCCATACTCTGTCTTCTCTCGGTGTCATTCATGAGAGCCTCTACCTCTCTCATAAGACGTCCGTCATGAAGATCTTTTTCCTCTATGAGAACGGTTCCGCCCATATCGGATATGACCTTTGCGTTTTTGTACTGATGGTTGTTTGTGACGTTGGGAGACGGAATCATTATGCTCGTCTTTTTCATCATCGCAAGCTCCGAGACCGTCATTGCCCCGGCTCGTGAAATTACGATATCTGCCGCCGCCATTCTGAGCGGCATATCATATATATACTCGGAGAGAACCAGGTTCTCTTTGCCACCAAGTCCGAATTCGCTGAATTTTTCATTTGCTGCTTCCCACTCTATTGCTCCGGTTGCGTGCTGATGGAGAACCTTTTCATTTTTCGCCCCAAAGTCACGCATAAGCTCAAGACAAGCGTCATTTACCTTTTCAGCACCCATACTGCCGCCATAGGAAAGGATATAAAAATCGTATTTTCCGTCGATTCCGAGCTGTTTTCTCGCTTCCTCTCGCTTCATTCCTTCAAAAGAGGTGCGCAAAGGATTTCCAACGTGCCTTATCTTCTCCTTTGCCGTCAGATGCTTTGCACTCTCTTCAAAATTGAGCCAGATCCTGTCAACGTAAGACTGAAGCTTCCGTACTGCGACGCCCGGATAAGCGTTAGACTCGTGAACGGCTGTCGGAATACCCATTTTTGATGCCGCAACGAGCACGGGCCAGCATACGTATCCGCCCGTACCTATAACGATATCGGGCTTGAATTCTTTAACTATCTTTTTTGCTCTCATGGGAGAGACGAATGCAAGGTAAGCCGCCTTTATGTTTTTTGGCGAAAGAGAGCGCTTAAATCCCTGTATCTCTACGTGCTTTATCGGGTAGCCCTCTGCCAAGGTAAGCTTATTTTCAATCCCCCTTGCCGTGCCAACGAAAAGTATCTCGGCATCGGGATCGTTTCTCTTTATGGTATTAGCAATGGCAATGGCAGGATTTACGTGTCCGCCCGTGCCGCCGCCCGTCATTATCACTCTCATATAGTAGGAATATCCTTTCTGGTACTACTTCTTATTATGTGAGTAACGGGATATCGAAAGGACTATGCCCATCTCCGCCATCTGAACTAGAAGTGAAGTGCCTCCCGAGCTGAAGAACGGCAATGATATTCCCGTATTGGGTATAGAATTTGTAACGACCGCTATATTAAAGCCGACCTGGAATGCGACCTTGACCATAAGGCCCATAACTATGAGGTAGGTGAAGCGGTTCGGTGAGTGACGTGCAATAACAAATCCACGCCAGATAAGGAGCAGGAAAAGTGCCATAACTGCAACAGCTCCGATAAAACCAAGCTCCTCACATATTATCGTGAAGATAAAGTCGTTTTGTGGTTCAGAAACATAGCCGTATTTCTGACGGCTGTTTCCA
>SVUB01000074.1 GCA_015063495.1 Oscillospiraceae bacterium | reverse complement strand
AGAGGAGAAAGCAGAGTGTCAAGAAGCTCACTCGGGGGCGCTTTAAGGGAAAGACAGCTTGTATATTGACCGTCACACTCTGAGCCTGCTGTGGAGGTTGCGTATCCGCTCGCACATATAAATCCGACGACATTTTCACCCAGCTTTATTCTGTGCACATACTGCCTGACTCCTGCGTGGCAATCGTCAACAAAGCATTTCTCTCCCTCACACCTGTGAAACAGCTTATCCTGATAGCATAAGCAGGTGTTATTCAATTTTTTAATATTTTTTACGTAAAAGCAGTACGGATTTCGATGAACGTTATATCTCTAGATAATAGGAAAAACACTCGGGACAAGCCGAAACTCTCCAATATAATGTACCGATATCTCAAAGCCGTGGTGATTCATCAGATATTCGATATAGTTAATTATTTCGCTTTGTATGCGCTTTAGAAAATCTGCCACTTTTCACGTCCTTTCTGCGCTTTTTTAATAATAATATGCATTTTTTTACAAGAATTGTGCCTTTATCTGATGTATAATGATATCATAATAAGAATCTTTTGTCAATAAAGGAGACAGAAAATGCTGATAAGGAAAAGAATAGACGTCGATTTTTGCGTCATCGGCGGAGGACTTGCGGGAATGTGTGCGGCAATTGCCGCCGCAAGAGAGGGTGCAAAGGTAGCTCTCGTGCATGAGCGCCCCGTGCTCGGGGGAAACGCTTCCTCGGAGATAAGAATGTGGGTTTGCGGCTCGGACGGTGAAAACAACCGTGAAACGGGTATTATCGAGGAGATCGCTCTTGAAAATTACTACCGAAACCCCACAAAAAATTATTATATCTGGGATACCGTTCTCTACGATTTCGTTATCAGAGAAAAGAATATCGAGCTTCTGCTTAACTGTACCTGCATGGATGCGGAAACAAGATCGGGTGAATTTGCATACGGTCGAGACCGTGAGATAAGCAAGGTGACATGCTACCAGATGACCACACAGACCTTTTACGATATCTACGCTAAAAATTACGCCGATTGCTCGGGAGACAGTATTCTTGCTCCGCTTACGGGGGCGTCCGCAAAGAATACGTTGCATCTGATACCGTTTTCATGTGCCTTATTTATCATTTCCTGATTGAAATAAGGCTTAAAGAGCTGTACTTTATCCGCTCCGAGCGCTATTGCTCTGTCAACTATCTCGTAAGGTCTCGCAGAGTCGTGACCGACGCAGATCTTTATATCGGGAGCGTAGCTCTTAAATATATTCACATCCTCATCACGCTCTATCATAAAGTAAACGTGCTTTTCGCAGTCGAATCGGCGCACAAGGGATACTATTTTCTCCATTATCTTGCGGGGATAGCTCTCACCTAACGGTTTGATATGGATATTCATTACCGTATGTAGCGCAAACTTACGTAGTATCTCTTCAAGCGTCGGTATCTTAAGACCTTTGAACTTATCGCCGTACTTTACACCGAAGTCAAGCTGTAAAAGCTCCTCATAGGTGTGCTCGTATATCTTGTCTCTGCCGTCGCTTACTCTATCAAGAGTATCATCGTGACAGGAGACTATCTCCCCGTCCTTTGTCGGCCAGACGTCAAACTCTATCTCGTCTGCACCAAGGGCAATTGCCGCACCAAATGCGGGCATAGTATTCTCGGGAGCGACAGAACTAAAACCGCGGTGCGCACAAATGCGGGGATATTTCATCACCTCATCGTGTGGAATCGTCATAGGACCTGCCACTCTGTACTGCCAGGGCTTGCGTCCGTATTCTATATATTTGTAATGCGGTGCATCGGGGTTTCCATAGCCTGCGGGCTTGTAATATTTATCGTTCACGTCAAATTCAGCCGTCGCCATACCGAATCTGCCCTTCATATTGCGAAGAACGTCTCCTTTCGGCGAGACTATCATACTCGCTCCGCAGATATCGGATTTCTCTCCGAAGCTGACCGAGGAGCGAATAACATAGGCGTTGGTATTGTATGCGAGGAAGCGGCACATTATCTCGATAGCGTCATGAGTGTCGCTTCTTTGGAGCGAGGAGCCGATGATGATATCAACGTCACTCTTTGCTATCTTTGCAAACGCCTCGTAGAAATAGAAGTCGTAGCAGGTGAGAAAGCCGAATCTTATACCCTCAATTTCAAGAACGTAAGGCTCTGAATACTCAAAGGTATAGTCGCTGTCAAGAGCGAGCACCTCAAGCTCAAGCGGAGGAAGATGCTTCTTAAAATACTTGCCTACAAGCTCACCCTCTCTGTTATAGGCGTAGGTAGTATTTCTGTAATTTCCATTCTCGGGCGAGAGTGCGTTTACGAAAACTATCGCCTTACACCTCTTTGCCGTCTCTACGCATTTTTCGAGAAGGGCGTCTATATACTTTTCGTGATAATAAAGGGTTTCCTCAAGCGTAGAGGTGGCGCAGGGTACGTCGCTGTACTCGGGAAGGACGATAATATCCATTCCCTCGTCACACTTATCGAGAAGATCTATCTTATACTTAAAATACTCGTCCGAGTAGGATACGTCTCTCGAATATGGGGGCTGAATTACACAAGCCTTCATTTTTGCACCTCTTTATTTTACAACGTTAATCTCATCTATTCCGTAATATTCAAAGCATTTTAGGACAGTCTCGTCTATGCGCTCGCCACACACAACAATCGGCACCGCAGGGGGACAGGACACGTTTGCAGAAGCGGAAACTCTGCCAAGGCTTTTCTCCACGGGGACTTTCTCACTCTCGCTAAAGAGTGCTTCTCTTATGCTAATCGCTCTCTCGGCCATGCCGAGAACAGGAGAGCCTTCTTCTATCTCCGCTTTTCTCGGGATCGAGAGAAGTGCATCCGTGAGTATTTTAAGTCCTTCCGAACCCGTTTCCGGTGTCAGCATAAGCACCGCAAAATCAGGGTCTGAAAATTCACATTCAATATTCTTGCTTCGCAGTATATCGGCAAATTCGGTACCGAGATACCCGTATTTTTTTGCGTGAATCGTCATTTTCAGCGGTTCGTCACCGCAAAAGGTAAAGCCGTGTGCCTCAAGCTTTTCTCTGCAGGTCAGGGCAAAACGAACGAAGCTCGCAAGTCTTTCTTTATATACCTCTGCAATATATTTATTCACCGCATCAAGCGACTGAAGAATAAGATATGAGGGGCTGGTTGAGCCGAAGAGTGCAAGAGCGTCCTTTGCGTTTTCCCTAAAAAAGCTCGGTGCGAAGCGTGAAATATGAAGATAAGCCGCACCCGTGAGTGCCGGAAGTGTTTTATGTGCCGAATCACAACATATATCCGCTCCAAGGTCGATCGGATGACGTGACTCGGGCAAAAATTTCAGATATGCTCCGTGAGCGTTGTCCACGAGAAGCAGTACGCCCTCTCTTTTACAAACAGCGGAAATAGCGGCAATATCGGCTGTATTTCCGAGATAATCGGGGCTTGTAAGATACACAGCCGTCGGTTTTTCCTTGGCATCTGCAAAATATTCTTCAAGAGAAGACACACTTATACCTGACGAGATATAGCTTTCGGCACTTTTAGGATAAAGCCACTTTATATCAATGTCAAGCATCGCCGCAGCGTATATAAACACCTTATGCACGTTCCTTGAAGCAGCGATAAGAGGTCTTTTACCCTCCGCGAGTGCCTTTTTTGTCGCAAGATAAAGCATCGCCCTTATACAAAGAGACGACCCCTCGGTAGAATAAAACGTATCTGCACCAAAAAGGCGTGAAGCATTTTCTTCACTCTCACGTATTATTCCGCTTGCTTCATAGAGACTGTCCGCACCGCATATCTCAGTGATATCGAGCTGCTCAATACCGAGCAGGGATGCACCCTTATGCCCCGGCATATGCAGACGAAGCGAGTCACTTTCCGCATAGCGGCGGACGAAGTCACAAATTGGGGTTTTCATCAGTTGCTTCCTCTGAAGGTTCTGTCAATAGCCACCATTATGGCACATTCCATTCTCTTTCTGAAAAGGTCGCATCCGTATTTATAAACTCCCGACACAGAGCCGGTAGAGTGATATGCGTTAGCAGCACAACCACCTGAGCAATAAAGCTTTGCCCAGCAATCGGAGCAGTCGGGACGTGCATAAACGTTGCAGGATGCAAATTCATTCTGAATAGTCTTATTGTCCACACCGTTCCATATGTCGCCGAGCTTGAATTTCTCGTCACCAACGAACTGATGGCAGGGATAAAGGTCTCCCCAAGGGGTAACTGCCATATATTCGGTTCCCGAGCCACAGCCCGAGATACGCTTATAGATGCAAGGGCCGCCCGTAAGGTCTATCATATAGTGGTAGAAGGTAAAAGGTCTGCCTTCTTTGTCACGCTCGATCATAAGCTCCGCCAGCTTTTCGTACTGATCAAGAACGATAGCCTTATCATCCTCTGTAAGTTCCGAAGGGTCACCCGGAGCACAAACGACAGGCTCCATACTCAGCTCGTTAAATCCGAGGTCAAGCATCTGCTTTATATCCTCAAGAAAATCAGGATTTGCGTGTGTAAACGTGCCTCTCATGTAGTAGTTTTTGCCCTCACGCTCCTTTACGAGCTTCTGAAAGAGCGGAACTATTCTTTCCCAGCTTCCGTTGCCTGCATAGTCTACTCTGAAACGGTCGTGTATCTCTTTTCTGCCGTCGAGAGAGAGAACTACGTTACTGCACTCACGGTTTGCAAATTCTATAACGTCGTCGTCGATAAGAAGACCGTTTGTGGTAAGGGTAAAGCGGAAATTCTTGCCCCTTTCCTTTTCTATTTCTCTTGCGTAAGCAACGAGACGCTTCACGACGTCAAAATTCATAAGCGGCTCACCGCCAAAGAAGTCAACCTCAAGATTACGGCGGCTACCCGAATTCTCCACAAGGAAATCAAGTGCTCTCTTACCCACCTCAAAGCTCATCACAGCTCTCTCGCCGTGATACTTGCCCTGACTTGCAAAGCAGTATGAGCAGTTAAGATTACAAGTATGTGCAATATGAAGGCAAAGTGCCTTTACAACACCCGAGGTCTTCGCCTTAAGGTGTCCTGCCATCGGCTCGAAGGTATCCTTTGTGAAGAGTTTGCCCTGCTCTTTAAGCGAAAGCACCTGATCATAGCACTCCTCTATATCCTTCTCGGTAATGTCGCTTCTTCCCTCATACTTTTTATTCATAGCGGAAATGACTGTATCACGGTCATTCGCCTCAAACATAGCGATAATATCGTAAGCCACCTCGTCGACTGCGTGAACAGAGCCCGAGCAGATATCGAGCACGATATTATATCCGCCAAGCTTATACTGATGTATCATAAAATCTCCTTTTTACACTAAAAATGCCGCCATAAAAGGCGGCATTTCGCGTTTGTGATTACTTGCTTTCCTTGTTCTCACACTGCTGGTTAGCGATACCGCAGCTTGTCTTGCAAGCGGACTGGCAGGATGTCTGGCATTCGCCGCAGCCGCCGTTCTTTGCGCTGTCACAGAGATTGCGAGTTTCAAGAGTCTTGATATGTTCCATTTTGTGAACCTCCACAAGTTATAGTTTGATACCGTAATTATAACACCTTTGCTAAAAAAAGTCAATAGCAAATGCGCCAATTCAAGGCTTATTTTTTATAACTGCTATCCTTTTATTAAAGATTCTTCAGCGTTTCCATTACGTAGTCGCCGAACTCGGAGCACTTTGCGCCGCCGGGACGGCCTGTGATAGTAAGCTTCTTATCCTCGAACATACAGAAGTCAAGAGCCTTTTCAAGCTTGTCGGCTCTATCCTGAAGGCCGATGTGGGAAAGGAGCATTACGCAGGCACGGAGCATAGAGCAAGGATCTGCATATTCGCCTCTGCCCTCGTTTATCATTCTGGGTGCAGAGCCGTGGATAGCTTCAAACATCGCATATTTCTTACCGATGTTAGCACATCCTGCCGTACCTACACCGCCCTGGAATTCTGCTGCCTCGTCGGAGATTATATCACCGTAAAGATTGGGGAGAAGAAGCACCTTAAAATCACGACGACGCTTCGTATCAACGAGCTTTGCCGTCATGATGTCGGCATACCACTCGTCGGTCGTGATCTCGGGGTAAAGGTCACCTACC
>SVUB01000004.1:27641-44687 GCA_015063495.1 Oscillospiraceae bacterium | reverse complement strand
CAGAAGTAAATGCCTGCCCGGCATGAGGGCGTAAGAAATAACATCTCTCTGTTAAATAACATTTAGAAAGAGTTCCTTTCCCTGCGAGATCCTTCCCCAAAAAGAAAACCGCATTGGCTGTCGTCAAAGCGGTTTTTTCTTTATCTGTGCATACGCTCTCGGGTATTTCCCCTCGGTGTGCGCTACCTTTTTTACGCTTATTATCGTTCTTTCGGCGTCTTCCTCGCCCTCTATCAGGCTTCTCAGTGCCGTTTTCTCTACCTTTTCTATCCTTCCGCCAAGTTTTTCGATTCCTCTGCGTGCGCTTTGAAGTTCTTCCTCTGCTGTCTTTGATTTAGGTGCGACAAACTTGCCCCCAACCTTCACAAATGGCAGACAAAGCTCGGAAAGTATCGGAAGAGATGCGACCGCCCTTGCCGTTACCACGTCAAATTTTTCTCTCATTTCGCTCTCAAAAGCGAGTTCCTCGGCTCTGGCGCTGATCGCCCTCAGGTTTTTAAGCCCCAGCTTTTTAGCGGTCTCGTTTACGTAGGCTATCTTCTTTGCCGTGCTGTCAAGTCCTGTGACGGTGACGTCAGGTCTCGCAATTGCGATCGGGAAAGACGGAAATCCTCCGCCACATCCGACGTCAAGAATCTTCGCTCCCTCCTCAATTCCGGCCGAGAGCATCAAAAGTGAGTCTGCATAATGACGCTCGATGACGGCATCTATATCCGTTATTGCCGTAATATTCATTTTTTCATTCGTCTCGAGCATTATTTCGGTGAGCAGATAAAATTTATCTAAAATCTCGTCCGAAATATACCGATCCAGCCCGTTTTTCTCAAAAACAGAGCAAACTTTGGCAAAAAATTTTGATTTTTCTATCATATTATTATATACCGCCAAATTTTTCAACTTTTCTTTTCAAATAAAATTCTCTTTGCCCGTCAACCATACGCCAAAGGCAATTTTATTTGATGCTATTTTATGCCGAGATAGATGAGCAAAACAGAAATATCGGCAGGGCTGACTCCACTGATCCTCGATGCCTGACCTATCGTCTTCGGTCGGAGTTTTATGAGCTTCTGTGTCGCTTCGATTCGAAGTCCCTTTATTAAGGAATAGTCAATATCGGGCGGCAGTCTCTTTTCTTCAAGTGCTTCTCTGCGTTTTATTTCAGCGAGCTGCTTCTTTATATATCCCTCGTACTTTATCGAGATCTCGACCGTCATCTTAACCGCACGGGGTAAATTCTCCCTCTTTGCATCTATAAATGAAAGGGCCTCATAGGTCACGTTCGGTCTTCTTAGCAGATCTGCAAGTGACACTCCGCTCGATACGGGTGTTTCTCCGACCGAAAGCAAAAATCCGTTTACTTTGTCAGGTGAGAGATTTGTGTGCTCAAGTCTTTCTATCTCGTCCTCAATCTGTTTTTTCTTTAAGAGGAACTTTTCGTAATTGTCCTTTTTTACAAGGCCACATTCGTAGCCTATCTCGCTAAGACGAAGGTCTGCATTGTCCTGTCTGAGAAGAAGTCTGTGCTCGGAGCGGGAAGTCATCATTCTGTATGGCTCGTTTGTGCCCTTTGTTACAAGGTCGTCGATAAGAGTGCCTATATAAGACGAGCTTCTCGGTAGAATAAGCTCGTTTTTTCCTCTCAAGGCAAGAGAAGCATTGAGTCCTGCAATAAGTCCCTGCGCCGCCGCTTCCTCATACCCCGACGTTCCGTTAAACTGCCCTGCACCGTAAAGTCCTTTTATTTCCTTGAATTCAAGGGTGGGATAAAGACCAAGCGGATCACAGCAATCGTATTCTATTGCGTATGCGTAGCGCATTACCTGCGCTCTTTCAAATCCCGGAAGCGAATGGAGCATCTTCAGCTGAACGTCGGTCGGCATCGAGGTGGAAAAACCTTGGAGATACATCTCCTCGTTATTCTCTCCCATCGGCTCAACGAAAAGCTGGTGACGCTCTTTATCTGCAAATCTGACTATTTTGTCCTCAATTGAGGGGCAGTATCTCGGGCCTGTGCCGTGTATATTGCCCGAATACATTGCGCTTTTTTCAATGTTGTCTTTTATTATTTTGTGAGTCTCGCTGTTCGTGTAAACAACGTGGCAGGGCATCTGCTCTATACTGTCAAGCTCGTCCTCGCCCGTCCTTGCGGAATACGGAATTATCGGTCTTTCCCCTTCCTGTATTTCAAGAACCGAAAAATCTATTGTGTCTCTTTTTATTCTCGCAGGCGTTCCTGTCTTGAAGCGCATGAGCTTTACGCCGTGCTCTGCAAGTGAGGCTGAAAGTCCTTTTGCCGGCAGAAGTGAGTCGGGGCCCGCCTCGTAGCTTCCGTGTCCGACAAAAATTCGGCTCTCAAGATACGTTCCCGAGCAGATTATCGCCCTCTCAACCTGCCAGAGCTCGCCAAGTCTTGTTTTAAGAGCTTTTATTTTCTGTCCTTCTCCGTCATTTTCCGTTATTATCTCTGTTATTTCTGCTTGGATAAGGCGCAGATTTTCGGTTTTTTCAAGCGTGTGCTTCATAAGAGCCTGATATTTTCTTCTGTCCGCCTGTATTCTCTTTGAATGGACTGCCGCACCCTTGCCGAGGTTAAGAGTTCTGCTCTGAAGCGTGACAAGATCTGCCGCCCTTCCCATCTCTCCGCCAAGTGCATCTATTTCATAAACGAGGTGTCCCTTACCCGTACCGCCAATAGACGGATTACACGGCATATTTGCCACGGAATCGAGCGACATGGTGAAAAGGACGGTGTCAATACCCGTCCTTGCCGAGGCGAGCGCCGCTTCGATGCCTGCGTGTCCCGCACCGATAACCGCCACCTCTGCTTTGTCTATATAATTTTCGTTTTTTATATCAGTCATTTTTACCTTCTTGTTTTGGGTAAATTTTATTCCTTATATTTAAGGCTCCCTATAGAATCGGCATACGCCTTTGCCACCTGCTCCGTCTTATTTTCACCGTATCTGTAATAGATATTATTCTTTATATCCGACGGCAGATACTGCTGTGTTACGTAGTGATTCAGGTAGTCATGAGGGTACTTATATCCCTTAAATAACGGACTTTCAAGGTGAGGGGGACATTCAACTCCCCTACCTGCCTCAACATCCTCATTTGCCGCCGCAAGCGCCATATATGCCGAGTTTGATTTAGGAGCTGTTGCAAGCATAATTGCGGCGTTTATGAGGGGGATCCTTCCCTCGGGAAGACCAAGCTCGACAGCCGATTCACAGCAGGAGCGTGTTATCACTGCCGCCATAGGGTAGGCAAGACCTATATCCTCGCTTGCAATCACCTGGAGTCTGCGGCAGAGTGAGAGAAGCTCCCCTGCCTTTATCAGCTTTGCAACGTAAAATGCCGTAGCGTCGGGGTCTGATCCTCTTATCGATTTTTGCAGACAGGAAAGAAGGTCATAGTGGGTATCGTCGTTAAAGCTACCGTTTACGGGACTGAACGAATCGACGTCCTCACGTGTTATTTCCTTTTCGGCAGCGTAAAATGAGTTTTCAAGCACTACTATTGCATGTCTTACGTCGCCCTGCGTTATTCTCGCTATATAGGTAAGAGTCTCGTCGGAGACCTTTTTTTCTGTGTTTTCGTTTCTGTTAAGGTGCTCGAATGCACGTCTGAGTGCCGGAACGCACTCCTTTGCCTCAACGGGCTTAAATTCAAAGAGAGAGGAACGGGAAATTATTGCGTTATATATGTAAAAATAGGGGTTTTCGGTGGTGGAGGCGATGAGAGTTATTCTTCCGTCCTCTATATATTCAAGTAAAGACTGCTGTTGCTTGCGGTTAAAATACTGTATCTCGTCAAGATAGAGGAGAATACCGCCGCTGCCGAAGATATTGTTAGTTTCGTTTGCAATATCCTTTACGTCCTGAAGGGAAGCTGTCGTTGCATTAAGGCGGTGGAAGACCATACCGCTTTTTTCTGCAATTATTGATGCGGCTGTTGTCTTACCCGTGCCCGGAGGGCCGAAAAATATCATATTATTTATGCGACCGCTCTCTACCATTTTTCTGACAACGCCACGTTCTCCGAAAAGGTGCTTTTGTCCGACGATATCATCAAATGTTTTTGGTCTGAGCAGGTCTGCAAGCTGTGTATTTCTCATTTTCTCCCTCCTTTTGTTTTATTTCATTTAATTATAACAAAATTTTGAGAATATGTAAAGAGGGTAAGTGTATTTTCTAAAATTCGCACCCCCTATTTGACAACAAAAATTTTATGTTATAAAATGTTATTATCGGGGGACAATTTACAAAAAATTAACAAAATAATTCTAAACAAAGGAGAATTTGTGATTTTTCAACTTGCAATATATATAATAATATGTTATAATATTATATAATTATATGCGTTTGACTGTTGAAAAATCTCTTTTAAGGAGAAAAATATGTACAAATTAGAAGAAATCAAATCTATTTGGCGCGACGTGCGTGCTTCCATACCCGAAGACTTCGATATGGCACCTTCCTCTGCTGAGCTTTGGTTCGGTGATCTTGATGTAGAAAGCTTCGAAAATAATAAAATAACTCTCTGCGGTAGCTCGGATTATAAAGTAAGCAAGGTAAATGAGAAATATATGCGCACTCTTTCCGAGGCATTTACAAACTTCCTCGGTTTTACACCGGATATTGAGGTCTATTCAAAGAAAAAAGAAGAGGATGCACCTGCATCAAATATCTTTTCTTCCTCACTTCCAACTGTAAATTTTGAGTACACCTTCGATAACTTCATCGTCGGAAGCTCCAATACATTTGCAAGAGCTGCTTGCTGGGCAGTTGCACAGAACGTCGTTAACGCAGAGGAAGGAAATACCGCTTCCCAGTATAATCCTCTTTTCCTTTACGGCCCAAGCGGTATAGGTAAAACTCACCTTATGTACGCTATAACAAATAAGATACGTAAGGACAAGCCAAATGCAAACATTATCTACATAAAGGGCGAGGATTTTACAAACCAGCTTATTGACTCTCTTTCAAGACAGGCGATGAGTGAGTTCCGTGAAAAGTATCGCATGTGCGATATTCTGATGATCGACGATATTCAGTTTATAGCAAGTAAAGTGGCAACACAGGAGGAATTCTTCCACACCTTCAATGCCCTTTATGAAAATGAAAAACAGATAATCATGACAAGTGACCGCCCTCCAAGAGAGATTCCCGATCTTGAGAGCAGACTTGTCGGTAGATTCGAGATGGGACTTCTTGCAGATATTCAGCCACCCGACCTTGAGCTTCGTATGGCTATTATCAAAAAGAAGGCCGAGCAGGGTAAGATTTCTATTCCCGATGACGTTCTTACCTTCCTTGCGGAAAATCTGCGTTCAAATATAAGACAGATCGAGGGAGCTATAAAGAAGTTAAGCGCACTGAGCTTCCTTTCAGGTAAGGAAATAAATATGGAACTGGCTCAAAATCTTCTCCACGAGCTTCTCGGCGGTGCAGAGCCTATAAGTGTCACTGTCGATAAGATATTTCTTTCTGTATTCAAAAAATACGGCTTTAAGAAGGATGAGCTTATAAGTGCAAGAAGAACAAAGGACCTTACCACCGCAAGACATATTACCATATATCTTATCTACAAAATAACAGAGATGGCAAAATCAAATATAGGTAAGATCTTTAACCGTGACCACGCAACCGTAATTGCTTCTCTCAACATCGTAGAAAAGAAAATTGAGAGTGACAATCTTTTTGCAATGGAAATCACAAATCTCATAAAAGAGGTCGAGGGAAAAGAAAATTAACTCCCTTTTAACTCTTTATCAACTCATTTTTTGTTGTTCTTCATTTTCTCTCTATGTAAATGTGTAAAATCTTTTCCATACGTTAGAAAAGGTGTTAAAATAAAGTTGAAATCATTTTATACGTTAATTTTTGTGATTGTTGAAAATTTTTATCTTATAAAGTTAAAAACCTCTTTTTAACTTCTTCTGTTTTTATTTCAACAATTTTAACCAAATTCAGAACTTTTTATTTTCAACAATCAACAAATTTTTTCATTTTTCCCGTTTTCCAACACAAATTTTTATGAGGAAAAATTATTCTCACAATCTTCCAACATTTTTTCAGTAGGATAAGAGCAAAATTTTCAACCTTAAAATTTCCGGCAAAACATTATAAATTAAGACTTACGCGACTTTTTAACACTTCTGACACCCCCTAATAATACTACAACTATTCTATTCTATCTATTCTTTCTATTCTCTCTATAAGAGAGCGAAAAAAACGAAAAGGAGAAAAAACATGAAAATAATTTTTGACAGAGCAAAGGTAGCATCGGTAATCTCTCCCCTTATGGCAACTGCCGTAAACCGTTCCACTCTCCCCGCAGTTGAGGGAATACTTATAGAAGCAAAATTTCCAAATACCGTTATTCTTACGACCTATGACCTTGAAAAAGGAATGAGAACGAGTATTGAGGCTCAGGTAGTAGAGGAAGGATATTTTGTTGTAAACGCCCAGAAGTTTAATCAGACTCTCTACGTTATGGATAGCGATAAGATAACTCTTACTGTTGACGATAGAATGAGAGCTACGATAACGAGCGGACGGTCAACCGTCAGCATGAATGCCCTTGACGGTGAGGATTTTCCCGCTGTGCCTTCACTTAAGAGCGAGATGGGATTCTTTATTCACCAGAAGGTTTTACGCAGAATGCTCGCAAAAACAACCTACGCTATGGGCACAGTTGACCAGAGACAGGTCCTTAACGGATGCTTTGTTCACGTAGAGGACGATTCTATAATGATAGTTGCCTGCGATAGCTTTAAGCTCGCTAAATGTACAAGAAAGGCAGATATAAAGAAGGGTAATGAGAGCGATAGATATATAAGCTATTCCTTTATTCTTCCCGTAAAGACGGTAAACGAGCTTTACAGACTTCTTTCTGACGACGAGGATGCTATAACGAGAATCTACCTTATGAGAAAGCATATTGTTTTTGAAATAGGAAATATAGTATTCTTCTCAAGACTTATCGAGGGTGAGTATATAGACTATGACAGAATAATTCTTAACAGTCACAAGATACACGTAGAAGCAAATAAGGATATCCTTCTTTCCGCTCTTGAAAGAGCTGCTCTTATAACAGAAGAAAAGATAGCCGGAAGCGTTCGTTCTCACGTCAAGCTGAACGTAAAGGATGATATTATAGAAATTTCCGCTGTTTCAACAAACGGAAGCTCTTACGATGAGGTAAAGATAGACCATAATGGTGACAATCTTCTTATTGCCTTTAATAACCGTTATCTTATGGATTCTATCCGTTCCTGCGACACGGAAAAGATAAAGCTTTCAATATCTTCTCCTCTCACAAGCATGAATATAGAGCCTGTCGGTGAGGATGATGGAATAGAGGAGATTTATATGCTTCTTCCCGTAAGAATGAAGGAATAAATTAAATTTTTATGGTTTGTAACTATATAAAAGTTAAAAATCTGAGAAATATCGACGAGGGTGAGATATTTTTTGATAAGGGAGTAAACGTCCTTGTCGGAAATAACGCCCAAGGTAAGACAAATCTCCTTGAGGGGATATATTCGTTTGCACTCGGAAGAAGTTTCAGGGGTGCAAAGGAAGCAGAAGTTATAAAATTCGGGGAAAATGAGGCAAGAACAGAGATAGGATTTACCACTGCGGAAAGAAAAAGCATGCAGACCCTATCTATGAGAATTGCAAAGGGAAAAAGACGGCATATAGAGCTTAACGGTGTTAAGATAGACAGAATGAGCGAGATGATAGGCAATTTTCGTGCTGTATTATTTTGCCCCGAGCATCTTTCTCTTATAAAAGAGGGACCTTCATTCAGGCGCAACTTTCTTGATGTTGCTATCTCGCAGTTCCGTCCTGTTTATCTGCGTTCACTTCAGCGTTATAACGCTATTTTGGAGCAGAGAAACAAGCTCCTTAAAAATGCAGAGGAAGACAGAGAAACTCTTGATTCAACAATAAACCTCTGGTCGGAGCAGCTCGCAAAGGAAGCGGCACTAATATGCAGCTTCAGATATAAGTATATAAAAAAGGTCGGAGAAGCTGTAAGAGGATATTTTTCCGATATGACGGGCGGAAAAGAAGATATATCAATAGAATACGTAAGTTCATCAAAGGAGAGCGGAGAGACACTTTTAGACGTATCTGCTATAGAAAAGAAGTATTATATGCTTCTTTGTGCCAATGTGGAGCGTGAGATTTGTGCAGGAGCAACACTTTACGGCATCCATAAGGATGATATAGAAATTCTCATAAACGGAAAAAGTGCGAGAATTTTCGGCTCACAGGGACAACAACGCTCACTTGCTCTCGCACTCAAGCTTGCAGAAGGCGATATATGCTTCTCCGAAACGGGGGACAGACCTGTTCTACTTCTTGACGACGTTTTAAGTGAACTTGATGAGAAAAGAAGAAAATATCTGCTCTCGTCCGTTAACGACAGACAAGTGATAATAACCACTTGTGAAAATATAGACTTCGGCGGTGCAAAAAAAATATACGTCGAAGAAGGAAAATACTCTTAAAGGAAGAATATTATGTATCTTCACGTAGGAAACAACAAAAGTATAAGAGAAAAAAATATAATAGGAATTTTCGATACGGATAACGCAAGTATGTCACCGCAGACGAGAAAATATCTTGTCGATGCCGAAAAAGAAGGAATGCTTGAAGCGGCGTCAAACGAGATACCTAAATCCTTTATCGTATATTCCGATAAAGAGAGTGACTTTGCGGACAGAGGAAAGTTTAAGATATGCTTTTCACAGCTCTCAAGCTCAGCACTTCTCGGAAGAATTAAAAATCTAAACTCATAATCATAAACACTATCTGAAAGGAAAGACAAATGGAAAACAAAGAGAACCACGTTTATGACGAAAGCCAAATACAGGTGCTTGAAGGACTGGAGGCTGTAAGAAAGCGTCCGGGAATGTATATAGGCTCGACCTCGGAGAGAGGACTTCACCATCTCGTTTACGAGATAGTTGATAACTCTATCGACGAGGCACTTGCGGGCCACTGCTCACGTATAGAAGTAACTATACATAAGGATAATTCTGTGTCTGTGAGAGATAACGGACGAGGAATCCCGTCAAATATACACCCGAAGATGGGTATTCCGACCCTTGAGGTGGTTTATACCGTGCTTCATGCGGGAGGAAAATTCGGCGGAGACGGTTATAAATTCTCGGGCGGACTTCACGGTGTCGGTGCATCGGTAGTTAACGCTCTTTCCGAGTGGGTAGAGGTCGATAACTGTCATGACGGCAAGAGGTATACCGAGCGCTTTGAGAGAGGTAAGGTAGTCAGAGCATTCAAGTGCGAGGGGGAGACGGAGAATCACGGTCTTTACGTCCGCTTTAAGCCGGATGCTGAAATATTCACGGAAACAACTGTATTCAGCTACGATATCCTTCTTAACAGACTCCGTGAGCAGGCATTCCTTAACGGCGGTGTTGAGATAGTTCTCACAGACGACCGTCCCGAGGAAAAGGTAGAAACAGTGCTCAAATATGACGGCGGTATAATATCCTTTGTCGAGTATCTTAATTCTCAGAAAACAGACGACCCAATACATCCGCAGGTAATCTATATGAAGGCAGAGAAGGACAATTTCGTTGCCGAGGTCGCACTTCAGTATACTTCGTCCTATTACGAGACACTTATTTCATTTGCAAACAATATCCACACTATCGAGGGCGGTACCCACGATATTGGATTCAAGACAGCTATAACAAAGGTCCTTAACGACTACGGCAGAGCTAAAAAGATTCTTAAAGATAACGAAAAGAATCTTTCGGGCGAGGATGTAAGAGAAGGACTTACCGCAATCATCTCCGTAAAGCTCACGGATGCGCAGTTCGAGGGTCAGACAAAGGGTAAGCTCGGAAACAGCGAGATGAGACCCTTCGTTTACAGCATGGTAACGGCAAAGCTCTCTGAATTTCTTGAGGAAAATCCTGCTGTCGGCAAGACTATCATTGAAAAGGCAGTCGAGGCGACAAGAGCACGAGAGGCAGCAAGAAAAGCAAGAGAGGAAACACGCCGCAAGGGCTTCCTTGAGAGTGGCTCGATGCCCGGTAAGCTCTCCGACTGTCAGGAGAGAAAGGCAGAGCTTACAGAGCTTTATCTTGTCGAGGGAGACTCTGCGGGAGGAAGCGCAAAGCAGGGACGAGACAGCCGTTTTCAGGCTATCCTGCCGCTTCGTGGTAAAGTTCTTAACGTTGAAAAGAGCCGTGAGGCGAGCGTTTACGGAAATCAATCGCTCACGCCGATAATTCAGGCTCTCGGATGCGGAATAGGCAGAGAGAATTTTGATATAAATAAGCTCCGCTACGGTAAGATAATCATTATGGCCGATGCCGATGTTGACGGTTCGCACATCAGAATACTTCTTCTGACCTTCTTCTACCGCTATATGAGACAGCTTATTGAGGACGGACATATCTACTTTGCACAGCCCCCGCTCTATAAGGTTTGGAAGGGAAAGCAGGTAAGATATGCTTTCAGCGATGAGGAGAGAGACGCATACGTAGCAGAGCTTGGCGGAAACGCCGATACACAGCGCTATAAGGGTCTTGGTGAGATGAATCCCGACCAGCTCTGGGAGACGACGATGGACCCGAACACGAGAACTATTCTCCGTGCAACGCTTGAGGACGCTATCGCTTGTGATAATATGTTCTCAATGCTCATGGGAGATAAGGTAGAGCCGAGAAGAGAGTTCATTCAGGAAAACGCAAAATATGCGGAGAACCTTGACGTTTAATAAAGGAAAGGCGTAAAAGAAAGTGGCAAAGAAAAACGATTATACGGAACAGGATATACTTTTTGAGGATCAAAAGATAGTCGATATAGACATCGAAAAGGAAGTCAAAAAGTCATTTATTGAATATTCGATGAGCGTCATTACGAGCCGTGCACTTCCGGATGCAAGGGACGGTATGAAGCCCGGTCAGAGAAGAATAATGTACGCTATGTATGAGGACAACCTCACGCACGATAAACCCTACTGCAAGTCGGCAACGACTGTTGGTAACGTGCTTGGACGTTATCACCCTCACGGTGATGCGGCGGTATACGGCACGATGGTTCGTTTTGCGCAGGATTTCTCTATGCGCTATACTCTCGTTGACGGTCAGGGTAACTTTGGCTCGGTCGATGGCGACGGAGCGGCTGCTTACCGTTATACCGAGGCGAGAATGAGTAAAATAGCCGATTATCTTATGAAGGATATCGAAAAGGACGTAGTTGATTTCGCTCCTAACTTCGATAATAAGAGAAAAGAGCCTACCGTTCTTCCCTCAAAGTTCCCGAACCTGCTCGTAAACGGCTCTATCGGTATCGCCGTCGGTATGGCGACCTACATACCCCCTCATAACCTCGCGGAGGTCATTGAGGCAACAGAATACCGTATGGATAACCCCGAGTGCTCGGTTGAGGAGCTTATGCAGTATATAAAGGGCCCGGATTTCCCGACTGCGGCAACGATTTACGGCACAAGAGGCATTTACGATGCGTATACAACGGGTAAAGGCCGTGTAATGGTACGTGCAAAGGGTGAAATTGAGGCTGAAAAGAACCGCATCATCTATACCGAGATTCCTTATCAGGTTAACAAGAGCGAGCTTTGCAAGAGCATAGGTCAGCTCGTTAAGGATAAGAGAATAGAGGGAATCACCGACGTGCGTGACGAGTCGGGTAAGGACGGTATGAGAATCGTTATCGAATACCGCCGTGATGCAAACGCACAGGTAATTATGAATCAGCTCTATAAATATACCCAGCTTGAGGATACGTGTGCTATAAATATGCTTGCCCTCGTTGACGGCGAGCCGAAGATACTTCCTCTTGCCGACATTCTCGATATTTATATAAAGCACCAGAAGAGTGTTATAACCCGCCGCACAGCGTTTGATCTGAATAAGGCGGAAAAGAGAGCTCATATCCTTGAGGGTTATATAGTTGCGACCGACAACATCGACGAGGTCGTTGAGATAATGAAGACCTCGGAGTCGATTGCCTCAGCAAAAGAGCGTCTCTGCACACGCTTCGGACTTTCCGACGCACAGGCACAGGCGATAGTCGAGATGACTCTCGGCCGTCTTACAGGCATGGAGAGACAGAAGATAGAGGACGAGCTTCATAAGCTTATGGAGCTTATCGAGGACCTTCGTGATATCCTTGCAAACGAGTATAGAGTAAAAGATATCATCAAGACCGAGATGAACGAGATAAAGGACAAGTTTGGCGACGAAAGAAGAACCGATATCGTCGAGGCGGAAGAGGAAATAGACCTTGAGGACCTCATTGAGCGTCACACCTGCGTTATTACGATGACAAATTCCGGCTATATCAAGCGCCAGAAGGTCGCAGAATATGCGGCACAGAACCGTGGCGGCGTCGGAAAGATAGGAATGACGACCAAGGAAGACGACTTTATCGACAAGGTTACGGTAATGAATTCCCATTCATTCCTTATGCTCTTTACGAACACCGGTAGAGTTTATACCGTTAAGGCATACAGAATTCCCGAGGCGTCAAGAACCGCAAAGGGCACGAATATCGTCAATATTCTTGACCTGCGTGAGGACGAAAAGATAACGGCAGTTATCGGAATCACAGATTTTGTCGAGGGCGAATATCTGACGATGGTAACAAAGAACGGTGTTATCAAGAAGACTCTCCTTACCGACTTTGAGTATCAGCGTAAGGGCGGAAAGATAGCTCTCGGACTTGACGAGGGTGACGAACTTGTTTCTGTTCTCCATACTAACGGAACGAACGACGTCGTGATCGCTTCACATGAGGGACGCACCGTCCGCTTCAGCGAGCAGAACGTTCGTGCGATGGGCAGAAGCGCACGTGGTGTAAGAGGTATGAGCCTCTCCGAGACCGACTTTATCAAGGGCGTTGCGATAGTTGAGGAGGGCAAGACGCTTCTCACGATTACCGAAAAGGGTAAGGGTAAGAGAACCGAATTTACCGATTTCAGAAATATGAAGAACCGTGGCGGAAGCGGTTATATGTGTCATAATATCACCGAGGATACGGGACTTATCGCAGGTATTGCGGCAGTTTCCGATGAGGACGACGTTATGATGATAACCGACGAGGGCACGATAATCCGTACAGGCGTTTCGTCTATCAACATCTATTCCCGTACTGCTGCGGGAGTCAAGGTGATGAACGTCGACGAGGGTGCAATAATCTCGAATATCGTCAGAATTGCGCCTGACAGTGAGATAGAGGACGAGGCGGCGAATGCTGAGGCGAGTGTTGAGGCAACAGTAGAAACCGTTGCGACCGAGGCGGCTGAGGAGTAAGATAATTTTTCTAAATATTGTTTAGTTAAATGATATTGTTTTTTATGCGCTCACGCCGCGCGGCGCCATATTTCTGCCAACAGCAGCAGAAATATGGAAAAGAGTGCCGCAAAAGAGTCGGGGAACCGAGGGTTCCCCCTCTTTTGTATCTCCCCCTCCTACCGCCTCGGTCATTCACCTATACCCGTCTCCCTTTTGCGCCCTGAAACGAAAGGCGCAAAAGGCGTCTTCATACGCTCGCTTTACTCTCGCTTCCGCTCGGCGAGCTATCCAATGTTTTTACTTATTAAGAAATCTCTCTAAATTGAGGAAAGTATAATTTAGAGTGAAAAATATTAAGTTTTGAGAAAAAATAATCGCTCTATACCATCGACTTTTGCGCCGGTGCTTTTTGGCGCAAAAGGACGACGTAGGAAGTGAGAGTGAGCACGTTTTCCCGTGCGTCGGGTTTCCGCCAGGCAGGAAAGGGAATGCCCAAGGGGAAAACCTTGGTTTTCCTCTTTGGGAATCTTTTGCCTTCTTTGTGATTTGACAAAGAAGGAGCCTAGCGGCGGGAGCGTCAAGGAAAATAAAGAATTTCTGCTAAACGACATTTAGTAAATTCAACTTACACCAAAAGCAAAATTTGGAGGTAAAAAATGAAAAAAACTCATAAATTAAGAGCAGTGGCACTAATCGTCACTCTGCTTCTCGCCTTGTCGGCGCTCGCTTCCTGCGGCTCCACTCCTCCTCCCCCACTTGAGGAGGTAAAAGACGAGCTTATATCCCTTATCGACGCATCAGCCGAGATAAACACGGTGTTTTTCGGCTCGGGACTCGACGTTTACGACCGAGAGGGTACGGATGAAGAAAAACTCATCTACGAAGGACTTTCCGACGCACTTTCGGGATACGAAATGGTACGTCCCGACGCAAAATTCCTCTCTGTCGATGCAATAAAGGAAGCGGCAGACAAGGTATACAGCCCCACCTACCTTGACGGCATCTATGAAATGGTGTTCGACGGCTATGCCGATGAGATCTCGGGCGTCACGAGAGCAAAATTCCTCGAATGGGAGGGCGGATTTTATCAGAATTCAAGCTATGAAAGCTATATTGGGGAAAAACGTACCTATAATTATGACACGATGAAGATAGTCGATCCCTCTACGGGCGAATACCTGAATATAGAGATAGAAAGCGAGCTTGACGGCGAGAAAATGACGATAATTTTGTCATTTACACTCACCGAGAACGGCTGGCGCCTCGATTCTCCGACCTATTAAAAAAAGAGGTACTGCAAAAGCAGTACCCCTTTTATTTTTAGTTGTTATTCCAATAGGTGAGAAGCTCATCACGTGTGATGATAAGCTCGTCATTCATAAATTCCTTTGCATTTGGTCTGCTGAATATCGAATCAGTCCAGGTCCAGGTCGAGAAGAACGCAACGTCAAGGCCTTCACTCATCATCTTCTTTAGCGTTTCAAGGAAGTCAAGAGCGCTGTATCGAGCACCACCAGAACCAGTCGCCGTTTAGCTCGTGGAACGGGCGGAAAACGAACGGAATACCGTTAGCCTTAAACGCCTGTGTAAGTCTGCGCATTCCGTCGACAGTCTCCTTAAAGCCTTCGTTCAGCTCAGTACCGTCTGTCATAAGCTCTGCCCACCTCTGGTCGTTGCCTATCTTACCGCTGTAATGCTCGTTCCGGATTTCGGTGAGCTTATATATTCAAGTGATGTACATCCCCGGAATGCCTCGCCATTATTATAGATAGCGGGAGTGCTGAGGAATATTGCTCTTTCAAGAGAAGTACAGCCTGTAAAGGAATCTCCGCCGATCTGCTTGGTGTTTGCGGTGATAACGACTTCCTTAAGGTTCTTGCAGCCGGAGAACATAGAAGCAGATATATAAAGATTGCCGGAAGTGGGGAACTTGACTGTATCGAATGTCGCACCGCAGAACATATAGTTATAATTCGAAACAGCTGCGAAGGCTGCAACGCCGGAGAGGTCGCAGGTGCCGACCTTTGTTCCTGCGGGACCGAAGGTAGAGAGCAGATTAAGGCCAAACGAGTATCCACTGTTTCTGGGGGTCCAGGATGTAACGGTGGTGGAGAAAATGATGTCTGTGCAGTTTGCAAGGCCGCCAAGACCACCGTTTATAGTGGTGATTGTGTACTCTGCAGTATTCTAGATAACAACCTTTTTGATAGATGCCTGGTTGCTTGCGAAAATTGTCGCTGCTTCTGTTGATCCATTGTCTGCATAGTTGAACTTAATCGTGCCGTTTGCAGTAGGTGTAACGGTACATACGCCGTTATCATCAATTGTCTATGCGATACTACCGGCCTCAAAAGTACCGGATACCGCTGCGCTTACGCTCATAACAAGCATTACTGCAAACATGCTTATTACTGCGAGCAGAAGAAGCGCCTTTTTGAAAGTGAGTTTCATAACTTTTTCCTTTTTTTCCGAGCCGGATATGGCTCGTGTTTTATTTTATCTATGATAAATTGAACCTTTGTTCAAAAGCTCTTCGATTATCAGATAAGTTCTATCTTTTCGATAACTACGGGAGTGATCGGGCAGTCACTATATGAGGTTGCAACGCCTGCGATAGCATCCACGACTTCAATTCCGCTCGTGATAGCACCGAATGCTGCGTATTCACCGTCAAGATGCGGCGCATCCTCGTGCATTATAAAGAACTGGGAGGAGGCGGAGTCGGGGATCATCGTTCTCGCCATAGAGATAACTCCTCTCTTGTGCTTTATGTCGTTCTGCGGGAAGCCGTTTGACTTAAATTCGCCCTTTATAGAGGGAGCGTCCTTGTGATTCATTATCGCATCGTATCCACCGCCCTGGATCATAAAGCCTGCGATGATTCTGTGAAAAATAAGTCCCTCAAAGAAATTCTCTTTTATAAGAGACGTGAAATTTTCAACAGTCTTCGGTGCCTTTTCGGGGTAGAGCTCGAAGGTCATTTCTCCGAAGTCTCTTACAGTGATCTTAATATTGACGTTTTCCATTTTTTACTCCTGAATTTTGTATTTTTTCTTTATGATTTCTATTTTATCGGCATATGCGATAGAAAAAAGCTCGTCTATCCTGTCCTTTTTCCCCTCAAGGTGAAGGTACCCAAAGAGGACCTCAAGTCCCGTTGCCTGTCTGTACTGTCCCATAGAACAGTTTTTGGGGGTGTTGGTGTGGCCGATGTTTCTTCCTCTTTTGAAAATAGCGGTCTCTTCCTCGGTGAGGACATCCGCTATTTTGTGTACCGCCTCTGCCTGCTCGGGAGCTCTGACAAAATTTAAGGCCTCCTTATTAAGGTGTGCCGAGCTTGAAAGTCCCTCGCTAACAAGAAACGAGCGGACGCAGATTTCTATAACACAGTCGCCAAGATAGGCAAGAGCGGCGGGGCTGACGTTTTTTGAGGTTATCTTCTCTGACATATTATCGTCCTCCGTACGTTATCCGTCTCTCTGCACTATTTTAAGGTACTCCTCGTAGGAAATGAGAAGCTTTAGTGCCGAGAGCAGTGCGTTTGCCGTCATACCGCAGGGCAGTGACAGCTTTTTTGCAAGAGCGTCTCTTTTTGCGGAACTATCCTCTCTGCCCGAGAGTCCGTCACGGTAAAAATCAGCTTTTGAGAGCGGATTTTCGAGTGAACGCATATATGCGTCGGTATTCTCTGCGTTTTCACCGTCAGTGAGTGCATAAGGTTCAAAAAGTGAGTATAGAAG
>SVUB01000004.1:0-27631 GCA_015063495.1 Oscillospiraceae bacterium | reverse complement strand
CACGCTCCATTCCCTCAACTCCGAGATTTCCTTCCTTTGAAGGCTCTGCCTTTCTCTTTTCCTTGCCCTTTATCTGTGGGGTATAGAGCTGGATGAGCTTTTCCTTCGGGAGCGACGAGGTTATATGAGAGCGGATAAGCTTTCCTGCACCGTCGCTGTCGGTAAGGACGATTATAGGTGTTTTTTCTGCGAGCTTACGCAGAATTGATACCGTTTCACTCTTCTTAAAAACTCCGAAGCCGTCTGTTGTGTATATTTGTGCATTTATTACGCTTAAGAGCCGCAGTCTGTCGTATTTGCCCTCAACGATAATGGGGTAAGGGATATTCAGCTTTTTTTCGTTATCCATATCCTTCCCCTTTCTTTTTTATACCTCGGCAGGAATATACACCTGCTCGGCTGATGCGAGTGCTTCTTCTACGAGAGCATCAAAGTCGAGTTTTCTCTCCTCGGTAAGAACTTTTTCTATCTCGGGCTTTGTTCTCGGGTGCTTCGGAGTAAATACCGTGCAACAGTCCTCGAACGGGAGAATCGAGGTTTCAAACGTATCTATTTTTCTTGAGACTTGAATTATCTCCTCTTTATCCATACCGATGCAGGGTCTGAAAACGGGCATCGAGACGGCGTTATCTGTAACAGCTATTGCCTGCATCGTCTGCGAGGCCACCTGACCGACGCTCTCGCCCGTGATAAGTGCGAGGCAGTCGTTCTGCTTTGCTATTTTTTCGGCTATCGCCATCATGTAACGGCGGAGCAGGAGTGTAAAATAGTCCTCGTCGCAATTCTTAACCAGCTCCTCTTGAATATGAGTGAGCGACACGACGTGGACGAGCATACTGCCCGAATATCTTGTGACGAGCCTTGCAAGCTCGAGCACCTTTTCCTTTGCTCTCTCGCTCGTATAAGGGAAGCTCTCAAAGTGGACTGCGTCTATCTTTACGCCTCTTTTTGCCATCATGTATCCTGCAACGGGGGAGTCAATTCCGCCCGAGAGGAGCAGAAGCCCTTTTCCGCTCGTTCCGACAGGCATACCGCCTGCGCCCTTAAAGCTTCCTGCGCTGATGTATGCGGCGTATTCTCTGACCTCGACCTTTACGGTGACGTCGGGTTCCTTTACGTTTACCCTCATTCTGGGACATGCGGAGAGGACGAAGCCGCCCGTCTGTGCCGCAATTTCGGGGGATTTTAAGGGGAAACGCTTGTCCGCCCTCTTTGCTTCAACCTTAAAGGTCTTTTTGCCCTCAAGGAAGCGAGGTATATATTCCTTTGTTACCTCGGCGATGCTCTCCATGCTCTTTTCGGCAACGGCGGCACGCTCAATGGTAACTATTCCGAAAACTCTTGAGAGTGCAGAGAACACTGCGTCAAAATCGACATCCACGGTCGGCTCGACGTAGATAGTGCTCTGCGCATGTGTTATTTTGAAGCTTCCGTATGAACGAAGGCGGAATTTAAGCTCTTTTATAAGTGCATTTTCAAAAAAGCTGTGATTTGCACCTTTGAGAACAATCTCACCGCATTTGCAAAGAAAGATCTCTTTCATTCTTTATTTTTCCTCTGTTTTATAGTAATTGGGGAAGAGCTTGTCCCAAACGGCACCGCAGGCATAGGTGTCTGCGAGTGAGCTGTGGGGAACGCCCTGCCACTCGATGCCAAAGCATTCCATAGCATCGATAAGACTTGCGTGTACTATATCGGGTCGCATTTCGTGAGCATAGCGTACAAACTCGTTTGCACAGCAGCGTATTTTATCACGGAGCTGCTCCTGTTCCTCCTCGGTGTCGTAGATATACTTGATGTGGCTGTAGTCGGTTGAGACACCGTAGGCGATTATCCTGTCGGCATTCTCAAATATGCGCTTGATTTCGGGAATAAGGTCGACGAGAAGCGGAGCATCCTCAACCATTTCGGGGGTTATGCCGTGGATCTTCTCGGTCTTCTTCCACTTTTTGGTGTGGTCGGGTTTTACGAGCGTGTCCATAATAAGCTCGCCCTCACCGTTTACAATGGTTATAGAGATTATCTCATCTCTTGCGTAAAAGCCTGTGAGCTCAAGGTCAAAGAAAAGAACCTTTTTAGGGTCCATACCGTAAAAGGCATTTCTGTGAAGCTCACCCTCGGCACGGCGCACGGCCATTTCCTCTTCGTAGCATTTTTCGCAGAGCTTGTGCTTGAATCTTACGTTCTCTCCGCAGTTTACACACATCATAGGGAGACGCAGAGCTGTTCTCTTATCGTAAAAATATACTGTTTCGCCGTTTGCCTTTACGGTATATGCAACCGGCTCCTCTATCGGGTTATAGAACATCTGCTCGAGACGCTCTTTTGAATAGTAGCCTCTCTCTGCGGCTTTGCGTGATCCCATTTTTTCGATAACGTTGCCGCTTGGGAGGGTCATCGTCTCTCCAAATTCACGCTTATACCACATTTCGGGCGGTGCTTCCTTGACGAAAAGGGGATCGAAATAAAACACCACTCCGTTTCCGTCAGGTGAGTAGGTAAAAGCGACGGGGTCGCCGCCGGGTATCAGGTGGAGCTGGGAGAGTGTGGTGCGGTTGAGATATTTACGAAAGTCGGGATCGTTTTTCGTAAGCAGGTGAATAGTCGCTCCCGACCTGAGCTTCAGTGATTCTTCCAAAATGTTTCCTCCGTGTCCGCACTTGCGGACGTTTTGTCAATATGTGTAAAACGCAACTGTCGGATGCGTTTTGATAGCTTTTTTAGTTGTTATTTTCCCCTTTTTTCAGAAGGTATATATATACTATTATAGTATATCATATAGTAGAGGAATTTTCAATAAGAATTTGAAATATTTTCTAAACAACATTTAGAAAGAGTTACTTCCCCTTCACGTCGTCCACGTGAAGTCTGCTCGATCCCGAAGTGTTTGTTGACTTTTAAGGAAAGGTGTGGTAAAATTATACTCACAGTTATAAAGAAAGGTAACACCGCCATGACAGAGCTACTTTGCCGATTATTCGTTAAGGATTATAAAAACACCACAAATCCAAGTGTTAGGGGACGTATAGGCGCCCTCTCGGGAATCGTGGGAATAATAGTAAACCTTATGCTCTTTGCAGGAAAATTCATTATAGGTACTATTGTTGCCTCTATCGCTATAACCGCAGATGCACTTAACAACCTCTCGGACGCAGGATCGTCGGTCATTTCACTTATAAGCTTCAGAATCTCCTCGAAGCCTGCCGACCGCGAGCATCCGTTTGGCCATGCACGAATCGAATACATAGCGTCAATGATAGTTTCATTCCTTATACTGTTTATAGGAATTACACTCTTTAAGGATTCTGCCGTGAAGATAATTTGGGGCGGAGAGAAAACGGATAAGAGCATAGCTGCCATCGTGGTTCTTTCTCTTTCGATCCTTGGCAAGCTTTGGCTTTATCTTTTCAACAATAAACTCGGAAAAAGGATAGATTCCTCGGTAATGAAGGCGACTGCGGCAGACAGCCTCTCGGATGCGCTTTCGACCGCCGCCGTGCTTGCTTCCACCCTTATCTACCGCTTTACCGACGTTGAGCTTGACGCATATATGGGAGCGATCGTTTCGATCCTTATACTCCGTGCAGGTGTAGGCATTTTCAGAGAGGCTCTTGACTCTATCCTCGGCACTGCGCCTGAGGCAGAGCTTGTTGAAAACATAAAAAAGGTGATATTTTCTTACCCCGAAGCTCTCGGAATTCACGACCTTGTTATCCATAACTACGGCCCCGGCAGATGCTTCGTTTCTTGCCACGTCGAGGTCGATGGCACAAAGGACGTCTTCCTCTCGCACGATGCCATTGACAATATTGAAAAGAGACTTCACTCGGAGCTAGGCGTTGAGGGCACTATCCACCTTGACCCTATTGCCGTAGGAGATCCGCTTACCGATAAGCTAAGAGCAAGGGTTCACGAGTTTGCGGCAGAGATAGAGAGCACCATGAATATACACGACTTCAGAATAGTCCCCGGTCAGACTCATACGAATCTTATTTTTGACGTTGTCGTTCCCTTTGAGGTAAAGATGAGCGATGACGAGGTAGTCGCTCTTCTTCAAAAGAGGATAGGGGAGATAAATTCAAATTATTTTGCCGTTATAACGGTCGACAGACAGTAAAGGAGAGCCCGATTTATGGCAAACGGACGCTATGAAATATCAAGAAACGAGAATGGGGAATATTTTTTCACTCTCGTTACTGTGAGCGGTCGAGCCCTTGCCCACAGCGGTGTTTATACCACGGTTACGGTGTGCAAAAAGGGTATTGCGAGCCTTAGGGTAAATGCAGACGCACCGCTTGATGATATGAGCGATGAAATTGAGGGCTTTGAGCCAAAGGACGTAATAAAATGTCCAAAAATCGAGGTCTTTCAGAAGACGAGCGACCTTGGAGGTTACAATTTCACAGTTAGGGCAAAGAACGGAACCGTCATCGCCACGGGCGAAGGCTACGGAACGAAAAAGCGTTGCCTTGAGGCTATCTCAAATCTGCGTTATATCGCATTCTCCGCCGAAACGATGGAAAAATTCTAATAGGAAAAAGGCAGTGCAAACGCACTGCCTTTTTTAGTATTCTGTTTTTTATGAAAGAAGCGCTCTGTCGCTTGCAAATGCGCTTCCGCTTGCCTTCGAGAATGCACCGAGAAGCGCCTCAACGGTGAGGTTCTTCTTTTCTTCACCGCTGATATCAAGGATTATCTTTCCGTCCCACATCATAATGAGGCGGTTTCCATAATCTATGGCGTTTTGCATATTGTGAGTTACCATAAGAGTGGTAAGATTATTTTCTCGTACTATTTCGTCTGTAAGTGTAAGCACCTTTTCGGCAGTTTTGGGGTCAAGCGCCGCCGTATGCTCGTCAAGAAGGAGCATCTTCGGCTTTACGAGCGTTGCCATAAGGAGTGTAAGCGCCTGTCTCTGTCCGCCCGAGAGAAGACCTGCCTTTGCGGTCATTCTGTTCTCAAGGCCAAGGCCGAGACGAGCGAGCTGCTCACGGTAAAACGCCTTTTCCTTTGCGGAGATATTCCAGCCAAGACCATGCCTTTTGCCTCTTCTGTATGCAAGAGAAAGGTTTTCCTGTATCTCCATATCGGGAGCGGTTCCGAGCATCGGGTCCTGGAACACTCTGCCGAAATATTTTGCTCTCTTATGCTCGGAGAGGTGGGTTATATTCTCGCCGTCAAGGGTGATAGTGCCCTCGTCAAGCTCGAAAACGCCTGTAACGGCATTCATAAGTGTCGATTTACCCGCACCGTTTCCGCCGATGACCGTTATAAAATCACCCGGCTTTATATGAAGCGAGAGAGAGGAGAGAGCTATCTTTTCATTTACCGTGTCGGGATTAAATATCTTCGTAATATTGTCAAGCACCAGCATTCGAGGACTCCTCCTTTCCGCTTGCCTTTACGGCGGGCTTCTTCTTTTTCGAAAAATATCTCTTTTTCCAATACGGAACCGCAAGGAATATTGCAACTACGATAGCGGAGAGCATCTTTAAGAGGTCTGCATCAAGGCCGAGGAATATTACGGTCTGATATACAAAATAGTAGATGATACCGCCGACAACAACGCCAAGAAGACGCACGGCAAAGTTCTTTGATATTCTTGATGCCACGGCGTCACCGATAATGATCGCCGCAAGGCCGATAACGATAGCGCCCTGGCCCATTTTAACGTCGGAGAAGCCCTGGTACTGCGCAAGGAGCGCACCCGCAAGTGCAACCATGCCGTTAGAGAGAACGAGACCGAAGACCTTTGCCACGTCGGTGTTTATTCCCTGCGCACGGCTCATTTTGGGGTTGTTACCGGTAGAACGCAGAGTCGTTCCGAACTCGGTTCCGAAGAACCAATAAAGGATACCGATAGTCACCGCAACGATAATGCCGAGAATTATAAGATTTTTAGAAGAATCAAAGAGAGAAGACACCCAAACCGCAAATTTTCTGCCGGGGATAGCTACGTTCGCCTTGCCCATTATCTTAAGATTGACAGACCAGAGCATAAGCTGGGTAAGGATACCCGAAAGAATAGCGGGAATGCCCATAAACGTGCAGAGAATACCCGTAATAAAGCCTGCGAGCGCACCTGCAACAAATGCGGCGAGAAGGCAGAGCGGCAGGGGTACTCCTGCGATAAGGAGCATAGCAAATACCGACGCACCCGTACAAATAGAGCCGTCGACCGTAAGGTCGGCGATATCGAGTATCTTATAGGTGATATAAACACCTATTGCCATGATTCCCCAAATCATACCCAGCGACATAGCACCGGGAAGAGATGAAAGCCAACTGATAAACATTTTAAGACTCCGATAGAGCGGATGTGAAAAAATCGCATCCGCTCTAATTTCCTTTTTTATATTAAATTAATCGGCGATAGCTGTATAGCCCATTGCCTCAAGAGCTGCGATATCCATACCGAGAGCCTCGCATCTTGACTTGTTAAACATCTTCTGTGGGTTGGAAGCAAAGGCAACTGCCATATCTTCAACCTTTTCCTCACCCTTGAGGATCTTAACAGCCATATCGCCCGTTACCTTACCAAGCTCAGCGTAGCTGATAGAAAGTGTTGCTACACCGCAACCCTTACAGATACCTGCCTCACCAACAACTGCGGGAGTGTTTCCGATAGCACCGAGAACAGCCTCTGCACAGCTTGCTGCTGTGTTATCTGTGGGTATGTAGAGAACGTCGGAAGCAGCAGCGGCAGCGGTTGCAACCTGAGAAACGTCGTTAGAGTCAGCGAAGGAGTAGAGTGTGCAGGTCTTGCCCTCAGCCTCAAGAAGGGGCTTGATAACGTCGATCTGGTACTGTGAGTTAGGCTCAGCGGAGCAGTAGAGAAGGCCTACGTTTACAGCATCAGGATAAAGCTCTGCGAGCATTTCTGCCTGCTCTGCGAGAGGGGCGAGGTCGCTCGTACCCGAAACGTTAGAGCCGATAACGCCGTTTGCCGCAGCATATGCGTCTCTGTCAAGAGAGAGTGCTGTGGGGTAGTCTGTTACGGAAGTTCCAAGTATCGGAATTGTTGTTGTTCCGTTGTAAGCTGCCTGGAGAGCAGGTGTTGCGTTGGCCATGATAAGGTCAACCTTCTTGGAAACGAAGTCTGTAACCGCTGTTGTGCAGGCGTTGTTATCGCCCTGTGCGTTTACGAAAAGAAACTCAACGTTCTCTGCGCCAAAAGCTTCAACAACAGTTGCCTTAAAGCCTTCTGTTGCAGCGTCAAGTGCTTCGTGAGGAGCGATCTGGATGATACCTATGGTATATTTTCCGTCGTCAGCCTGTGTCTCGTTTCCGCAAGAGGAAAGAGCAATGCAGGATACGGCGAGGATCGCTGCAAGAATAAGTGAAAGGATCTTCTTGGTAGTAAACATGATTGTTCTCCTTATAAAAAGTTTTTACTTAATTTATATTTAACCGCAAACAGCGGATAAATTCAAACAAAAAAGCCCCTGTATCAATAAAGATACAGAGACGACTTAAAATCGCGGTACCACTCTGTTTTATCCGCACCTTGCGGTGAGGACCTCTGCGGGCACGGTTGTGGAATATGCCCTTGCCATATGACGGTGGCTCCCGTCGCAGCCTACTCTCCCCTGATTTCGGTGCGCAGCTCCCGAAGTGTATTTCCGCATGTTACTCACCGCTGTCTCGCAGCTCCCGACAGCTCTCTGTAGGCTTTTACACACACGTACTTCTCTTCGATCGTCGCTTTTGGACTTTAGCTTACTAAAGTGTTATGCGAGTATTATACCACCCCTTTCCCCATTTGTCAAGAGCTTTTTTATTTTTTGCAAGAAAAAAGAATAAAAATCCGCAAATTGCAAAAAATTACTATATCCCGACTTTTACGGGGAGAATATTTTTACAGTAAAGGGGATTTTATACGTATGAACACACTTACAGCAAAGGAAAACAGCCTTCTGAAGGACCTTCGCGGCCAGGAACAGCTCTGCATCGACAAATATACCCGTTATGCCGCAGAGGCGAAAAGCTCCGAGCTTTCTGCCCTCTTTAACTCCATGGCGCAGACCGAACGTGAGCACCTTAAGACCATAAACGAGATGATGAACGGCACAACACCATCTATGCCGCAGTCTATCGGAAACTCAAACAACTATAACACCGGCGCTTTTTCTTACAGCAGTGAGGAGGATAAGAAGCACGATGCCTTTCTTTGCACCGATATGCTCGCCACCGAAAAACACGCATCAAGCATCTACGACGTAAGCGTTTTTGAGTTTTCCTCTCCCGAAAACCGTCGCACCTTAAATCACATCCAGGCAGAGGAGCAGCAACACGGTGAGCAGCTCTACAAATATATGAATTCCAACAACATGTATAACTGAAAAAAGGCGGGGACACCCGCCTTTTTAATTATAAAAGCCTCAAAACATACTGCGACAATTGTCAAAAAACAGAGAAGCGCATAGAATGTTAAGGAAGAACGGATTTACATTTGCCGTTCTAACACACTAAAAGGAGAAATACCATGGCAGAAAACAAATCGTTTTCATCATCCTGCCGAGATCTTGTCTGCATCGAGGCAAGCCGTGTGCTCGATTCCTGCCGCGACCGTGATCTTTACGAGGACGTAAAGGTCTATCTTACCGATTTCGGCCAGGAGATAATAGAACATACGGGAAACGTGCGTGTTAAATGCGCAAAGATAGCTTGGAGCTGTATCACGGTCGATCCCGTTCAGTTTAACAGAGGCTTTTATTCGGTAAACATCAAATTCTTCATAAACATTCGTTTTGAGGCTTGTGTAGGCGGAAGAAATCAGGAATTTGACGGAGTTACCGCACTTGAAAAGAGAGTTATTCTATTTGGTGGCGAGTGCGGCGTGAGCACCTTCAAGAGCGGCTCCTGCGATAATCCCTGTGACCCCGAGCCGAGTCACGAGGAAAGCAATACTCCCACAGCTACGGTCGAGGTTGCAAGTCCCGTAGTCCTCGGTGCACGTGTAGTCGAGGAGAGAAACTGCCACACATGCTGCTGTTGCTGTCACGTTGACGAGATACCCGACAGGGCCTGCGTAAATATCGGAGCACCTCTCTGCCGCAGCGGCGGAGAGAAGGTTCTCGTTATAAGTCTTGGCATCTTTTCCGTTGTGCGCATAAGCAGAAGTGCACAGTACCTTATAAATGCTACCGAGTATACGGTACCGGATAAGGAATGCACGCTCGGTGAGGAGAACAGCGCAGGCTGTCTCTTCCGCACAATGGAGTTCCCGACAGAGGAATTTTCCTGCGCATCCTATGCGGCTCGTCTCGGGTCGTCAAATGACAAACACTGCGGCTGCAGAGGGGATAACAGTTACTGATAAATAATAAAATAGAAGCACAGAGGTTTTCCTCTGTGCTTCTTGCTTTTTGGGGAAAGATATTGTTCCTTGTGCTTCTGCCACTGGGGGAGTGCGCTCATGCTGTGCGGCACTTTTGATAACTCTAAATAATATTTGGCAGAATCTCTTTATTTTCTTTACGCTCCCGCCGCTGGGCTCCTTCTTTGTCAAATCACAAAGAAGGCAAAAGATTCCCAAAGAGGAAAACCAAGGTTTTCCCCTTGGGCATTCCCTTTCCTGCCTTGCGGAAACCCGACGCACGGAAAAACGTGCTCACTCCCACTCTCTACGTCGTCCTTTTGCGCCAAAAAGCGCCGGCGCAAAAGTCGCCCGTAGAAACTGTTTCTTTTCGTTATCAAAACTAAATGTTCATCACTCTAAATTATGTTTTTCGACATTTAGAGTGATTTCTTAATAAGTAAAAACATTGGATAGCTCGCCGAGCGGAAGCGAGAGTAAAGCGAGCGTATGGAGACGCTTTTGCGCCTTTGGTTTCAGGGCGCAAAAGGGAGACGGGGATAGGTGAACGAACGAGGCGGTAGGAGGGGGAGATACAAAAGAGGGGGAACCGTTGGTTCCCCGACTCTTTTGCGGCACTCTTTCCCATATTTCTGCTGCTGTTGGCAGAAATATGGCGCCGCGCGGCGTGAGCGCATAGAAAATGAAGAATTTCTGCTAAATAATATTTAGAAAGAGTTACTTTCCCTCCACACCGCCCGCCCGGCATAAGGGCCGAAGCAAGCTTCAGCGGTTACCTCCTCTCCTTCACCCTCACCAGCACCACCGAAATATCGTCTCCTCCGCCTTCCTTTTCCGCAGTCTCCGCAATTCTCTCGGCTACCGCTTCAAGCGGTTCGTCCTCATCCCACTCACCGCCGAGCATATCCATTAGCCATACGCTCTCCTCGGGACATTGTCCCATTCCGTCGCTGAGCATCACAATAATATCACCGTCCGAGAGCTCAAAACGCACCTGCTCCGCATCGACCCCACGCATTATTCCGATAGGAGCCGTTCCCGAGCGCAGCTTGTATAGCTTCTCGCCCCGTCTGACAAACGACGGCGCCGCACCGCTCTTTAAAAAGCTTGCCGAGCCACCTATAAGGTCTATTTCCATAAGATCGACCGTCGCCGAGCACTCCTCGCTCTTCGAGCGCAGAATTGCGTTGAGCATCTTGAGTGACGTCTCCTTTTTGTTGCCGCCAACGAGCATCGTGCGAAGGAACGAGCTGCATATCTCCGAGGTCACCGAGGCGCTCCCCCCCGAGCCCATACCGTCACTAACAAGAGCGTAGAATTTGCCGTCTCTACCGTGGAACACTGTCGCACTGTCACCGCATACGCTCTCACCCTTTGCACTTTTTACTGCAATTCCGCTCTCGGCGCCAAGCACGGGCGCAGACTCTATCCTTAACGCCACCTTTCCGTCACGCAGCTCGAAAACAGGCTCGGAAAGAGGAAATCCAGCCGCTTCTTCAAGAGCTCTTTGCAGTTCATTTACTCCCATTCCCTCCGCTTTTTTACCGATATTACGGCAATATATCCTTTTTTTGCGTTCTCCATGAACAGTTATTCCGGTCATTCCGAGTCCTGATCGCCCAAGCTCCCTCGTCAGCCTCTCGGAAAGCTCTATATCAAGTAAATTTTCACTGCGTGAGGACTCAAGCGCCTCTGCGATTATATGTGAGACTGCCTCATAGTCAAGGGCAAAAAGCTCCGTTTTCTCACCTGTTATTTTTGCGCGGACAAGCTCTGCAAAGCGGTGCGTAGCCTCCTCTGCCACCTCTGCGATGTTGATACACCGCTCTGTAACGTAAGGCGGAAGCGCCTCGAGGCGTACTCTGCCGTCGTGCGCTAAAATCTCGCTCATTTTGCTGACCGACTCGGAAAAAGAGCTGTATTCACCCTTGCAATCATCCTCACGGGGACATTTTGCGCATCTTGATTCAAAGGCGTGCAGACAAACAGAGCGTGTTTCGCTCATTCCGGGGGAGCGGAGCCTGTCCGACACCTTGTATAGATTTGTTGAAAGCTCCTTAAAAGTCTCGCCAAGGCGCATAAAACGCTCCTCTGCGTTCTCCGCTCTCTCCTTTTCACTCAAAACAGAAGTCTCGGTATCGCCGACAGAGTGTTCTCGTTCCCTCTGCGGCAGGGCGATGAACGAATCTGCGGCACAGACGAATACCGATGAAGATATAATCGCCGGCATAAAAGCAGTTACGACTCCAAAGCCATCGATATATGCGCCCCAGAGCACGGAAAGCGCTGTCGAGCACGCAACAGCGGAAAATACAGAGCCGGTAATCACTCCCGAGCAAATAGATGAGAGCACGAAAGATGGTGCATAGATAGGTGAAAATGCGAGTCCCGAAATAAGAGATGCGACAGAAGCGTAGAGAATTCCTTTTTTCCTTGCAAGAAGCACCGATGCGCCAAAGGCAATAAATGCTCCGGCGTTTATCCCGAGCAAATACGTACCACGGAGCGCAAAAACCGCCGCCGAAAGGATACCGATCTCCGCCACAGGACGAAAAACTCCCGAATCGTTGTAAAGTCCCGAGAAAATGAACGTGACCGCAGGTGCGCTCACCATGGCGAACATTGCGGAAAAGAGGTCGTAAAAACGGTATTCTCCCGTGTTCAGTGCGTAAATGCTAACAAGAAAGGCAGAAACGCACGCCGTCGCCATACGAAGATAAACGTTTTCCCCAAACAGAGAGGAAACAAGCAGCTTCAGCTGCTCTGTTTTCTCCTCTGCATCGCCGCCCCTCCGAAAAAGAGATTTTACACAAAGCCCGTCCGGACGGTCTATAAAAATCCGTGTTGTCGCACGTATCAACATAACAAAAAAATACGCGGCAAGATAGATATAAGGCGAGAAGATGACTCCCTCCTCCGCCACAGCGGTAAATGCCGAGAGCACAGCGCCGACAAATATGTAAGGAAGATACCTTTCCGCACTGCAAAGGAGCGCAATTCCGAGCGGATATGTGTCAAGCAGGAGTGGCGTTCTGCCGAAAAGAAAGGAGAGAACGCCAAACAGCAGACCCTTGAGCAGCACCCGCAGGGCGACAGACGGCTCTGATGGAATAGATGCGCCAACCGACGCCAAAAGAGAGCTGAAGATCCTGCGAGCTTCACTATTTTCTTCATTTGTTTCGGGAACTGCGTGTGTGCCTGTAAAAGCGTCGGCAACGGGAACTCCACGAGCAGCCTTATTTTCTTCTCTCTGACTCGGTTTTTTTGTGTGTTTTTGACTTTTCTTCATTTTGATATCCTCGCTTTTTTAACTTTGCAGATATCATTTTATATCAGAGCGAGTGCAGAAGCTGTCGGTTCCTGAGCCTGTGTTTTTTGCCGCAGAGAACGTGGAAAACTCGGAGAAGGTCGGGAAAAGAAGGCTGCGGGGGCTTGGTGCTACGGGAAATTGCAAAAAAACGTCCCGATTGGTGACGGGAAAAAGCTTTTGTCATACGATTTTTTCGCAAACGGTTGTTTTTTTCTTTTACGTGTGGTAGAATATAGAAAAAGAACGGAGGGAACGTGATGATAGTGGAGAGAGACGAAGAGCTTTTTGATGAGCTTACGGAAGAAGACCTGTTTGACGACAGCGTGACTGCGGTTTGCTTCACGGGACACCGTGAAATTCAGGAGAACGTCGTGCCCGTGCTCAAGGCGCTTCTTGCAGAAGTGCTTGACAGCCTTTACGACAGAGGAGCAAGAGTATTCAAGGCGGGTGGCGCTCTCGGCTTTGACACTATGGCGGCGGCGGCAGTAATAGATTTACGCGCAAGGAAGAAGGACAGGGGGGTAAAGCTTTGTCTTTGTCTGCCCGCACCCGATCAGGATAAGTATTTCAGCCGCTTTGATGCGACGGTATACAGAATTATAAAGGAAAACAGCTACGAGGTGACCTACGTCTCCGACCGATGCACAAGGGAGAGCTATCTTGCAAGAAACAGAAAGCTCCTTGAGGGCAGCGACGTCTGCGTTGCGTACTGCACGAAGCAAAAGGGCGGCTCGTACTATACCTGCAAAAGAGCAATTATGGGCGGACTTGAATTTATAAATCTTGCGGATTTTATCGAATACGAGTGATAAAACGAAGATTTTTTGAGTTTTTTTCAAAAAACTATTGCAAAAATGCGGCACGTGTGATATAATGCGTATTGTTGCAAATAAAGGGGTATAGTTCAGTCGGTAGAACACCAGTCTCCAAAACTGGGTGTCGTGGGTTCAAGTCCTTCTGCCCCTGCCAAAAAGAAAAAGACGGCATCTGCCGTCTTTTTTCTTTTTAGTTTGAGCGCACATTGACGCTGAACCGCACACCTTGCGCCGTGCGCAAGCGTGTTGTTTTGCGCGAAGGCGAGGAAAGAAGCGATTTTTGCAGGCGCAAGCGCAAAACTGGGTTCTTAAGTCCTTCTGCCCTCGGCTTTGCGTCGCAGCGACGAGAAAAAGTCCTTCTACCAAGAAAAAAGCCATTCACGTGTGTGAATGGCTTTTACTATTTAATCCTTCCAACAACCCTCTCAAGGTGCTCCATCTGCTCCCTTGCAGGCTCGGGAATATCTTTAAGCGGGAATTCGATTCCCATATTATCGTATTTAACGCTGCATATCTTGCGGAAGGGCAAAAGCTCCACCTTATCCACGTTTGAATGGGCCGCAGCAATATTTCGAAGCCTCAAAACCTGCTCCTCAGTATCGTTAAGTGACGGAATTATCACCTGGCGGAGTGTAGTCGGTATCCCCTCTGCATCAAGATAGTCAAGAAAGGCAAGCGGAGCGTCAATTCCGCAGCCCACGTTGCTTTTATAATCGGCATCCTCGGTATATTTTATATCGAGAAGCACTCGGTCTGTGTGCGAGAGCATTTCCTTTATCTCGGGAGTGAGCATACATCCCGACGTATCAAGGCAGGTGTTTATTCCCTCTCTGTGTGAAAGCTCAAACAGTGAAGCTACAAACTCCGTCTGAAGCAGTGGCTCTCCGCCGGACACCGTTATGCCGCCGTCCTCGCAGAAATATTCCTTGAATCTCAGGGCACGGGTGACAAGCTCACTTGGCATATAGCTTTTTCCGCCGCCTACGTCCCACGTGTCGGGGTTATGACAGCACTTACACCTGAGAGGACAGCCTTGCATAAAGACAACGAATCTTACACCCGGACCGTCGAGCGTTCCCATACTCTGAATAGAGTGGACACGCCCCTCTATCTCTCTTTTCTGCATCATACAGTCTCGTGGAAAGTGCGGTTGATGACCTCTCTCTGCTGCTCACGTGAAAGCTTGTTGAAATTCACCGCATAGCCCGATACACGAATCGTGAGATTCGGATAATCCTCGGGATTTTCATATGCTTTCATAAGCGTTTCACGGTTCAGGACGTTCACGTTGATGTGATGCGCACCTTTAGCGAAATATCCGTCAAGGATGTGAACGAGGTTTTCTATTCTTTCATCCTCATCTCTGCCGAGAGCCTCGGGGGTGATAGAGAAGGTGTTTGAAATACCGTCACGGCAGTCGTCGTAGCTTATCTTTGCAACAGAGTTGAGCGATGCAAGAGCACCGTTCTCCTCACGGTTGTGCATTGGGTTTGCACCCGGAGCGAAGGGAGCAGACGCACGTCTGCCGTCGGGGGTTGCGCCCGTGTTCTTGCCGTACATTACGTTCGAGGTAATGGTGAGCACCGACAGAGTGTGGATAGCGTTGCGGTAGGTGGGAGTTTTACGCAGCTCCGTTATCATACGGTGAGCCATATCCTTTGCGATAAGGTCAACTCTGTCGTCGTCGTTTCCGAACTTGGGGAACTCTCCCGTAGTATTAAAGTCCACGATATAGCCGTTCTCGTCCTTTATCGGCGCAACGTTTGCATATTTGATTGCGCTGAGCGAGTCGGCAACGACGCTAAGTCCCGCAATACCAAAGGCCATAAAGCGCTCGACGTTCGTATCGTGCAGAGCCATCTGACTCTTCTCGTAAGCGTATTTATCGTGCATGTAGTGGATAATATTCATTGTATTGACGTAGAGACGGCTGAGCCACGCCATATATGTCTCCATACGGGACATAAGCTCGTCATAGTCGAGCTTATCGCCATCCATAACAGGCATTTGAGGTCCGATATGCATAGCGCTCGTAGTATCGTAACCGCCGTTGATGGCAAGAAGCAGGAGCTTTGCAAGATTGCATCTTGCACCGAAGAACTGCATCTGCTTGCCGACCTTCATAGCCGAAACACAGCAAGCGATAGCGTAATCGTCGCCGTAGATGGGGCGCATAATGTCGTCGCTCTCGTACTGGATAGAGTCGGTATCGGCAGATACCTTTGCGCAGAATTTCTTGAAATTCTCGGGCAGAGACGTCGACCAGAGCACCGTGAGGTTAGGCTCGGGAGAGGAGCCGAGAGTATAGAGGGTGTTGAGGACACGGTAGCTGTTCTTTGTAACGAGAGTTCTTCCGTCCTCGCCCATACCGCCGACAGCCTCTGTTATCCACATCGGGTCGCCGCCGAAAAGCTCGTTATACTCGGGAGTGCGCAGGTGACGTGCAATACGGAGCTTCATAACGAAGTCATCCATCAGCTCCTGTGCGCCCTCTTCGGTGAGAGTGCCGTTCTCTATATCTCTTTCGATGTAAATATCAAAGAAGGTGCTGACACGTCCGAGCGACATTGCCGCACCGTTCTGCTCCTTGATAGCGGCAAGGTAGCCAAAATAAGTCCACTGTATCGCCTCACGAGCGTCCTTTGCGGGCTGGCTGATGTCAAAGCCGTACATCTTTGCCATTTCCTTCATATATCCAAGGAAGGTTATCTGCTGATATAGCTCCTCGTCAAGACGTATCTCGTCCGTATTGAACGAGCCCTCCGAAAGCTTTTTCTTATCGTTTATCTTTTCCTCGATAAGGCGGTCGATGCCGTAAAGTGCCACACGGCGGTAGTCGCCGATAATGCGTCCTCTGCCGTAGGCGTCGGGAAGACCTGTGATGATGTGGCTCTTTCTTGCGGCACGCATCTCGTCGGTGTAAGCACGGAAAACGCCGTCGTTATGAGTGGTACGGAAGCGGAATTCCTCCTCGACCTTGGGGCTGAGCTTATAGCCGTAAGCCTCGCACGCCTGGCGCACCATTCTCATACCGCCAAAGGGGTTGACGCTGCGCTTGAGAGGTCTGTTGGTTTGCATACCGACGATTATCTCGTTTTCTTTATCAATATATCCGGGTGAAAAGCTGGTGAGAGAGGATACGGTAGCGGTGTCGATATCGAGCACGCCGCCAAACTGCCTCTCGATTGCAAAAAGGCTCTGTATCTTCTTCATAAGGCTGTTTGTTCGGGGCGTTGCACCTGCAAGAAAGGCAGAGTCGCCCTCGTATGCCTTGTAGTTTGTCTGTATAAAGTCACGGACGTTTATCTCGTCCTGCCATACTCCGGCCCTAAAGCCGTTCCAATTTATATGCTTCACGGTCATTACCTCCAAAATTCTGAAAATTCTATATAGAAACAAAAAAGACAAAGCTGTTTTGAGAAAAACAGTTTTGCCCAGACGGTCGGCATAAGCAGCTCTCAAAACGAGTTGCCAAAGGTTTGCAGTCCCCCGCAGTGCTCTGCGTCTTCCGTCAGTTCCGCAAACGTTATGTGATTTCAAAAGGAAAAATCCTTTCTCACATATTATCCCATAAAATTTCTCTCTTGTCAATAGTCAAATTGCAACATTTTGTGATAATTTTCAAAATTTTTTTGAAAAATCACAAAATATAGAGCCGCCCGACAAATACGGACGGCTCTTTTTCCCTTTTCAGAGCATATTTATAAAGGTAAATGGAAGCCTCCCGATACAGAGGGAAGAAGCCCTGCTCGTAAATTTCTCTTGCAGTAACCGTACTCGCTCCAGTCGGGAACGACGTACATAAGCCAATAGTTTGCAAGTGTCTCCGCATTTACTCTCTTGCCCTCCTGCTCTGCCGCAAGAAGCCAAACGAGCTGAAGGTCGAGGTCGTCGTTGGGGAGAACACCTTTTGATATATCGTGAGTATAGAAATCGAGGTCAACGACGCCCTGAAAGCACTCAAAGGGAGCACCGAGCGTTCCGCCGACGTTCTTACCGAGCCAGCAGGCACGGACCTTGTCAAGATAAACCTTATAATCGAGATTTTTCATAAAAACACCTCCGTTTTTTCTCATTATAGCGCTACGGGGAGTGCCTCGCAATAACAAAAGAAAACCACGTGTATCAAAATTATACTTTTTATTGCTTTTTGTGATGTTTTATGATACAATAAACGTATAAAATTCCTCGGGGGGGGGTAAAATGAGAGTTTTTAATTTTGACAGAAGTCACGGAGTAATAGTACAGCGCTCGGAGTGCGAGTGCAAAAGACCGGAGGAGGCGCATCGCCACGAGTTCGTTGAGCTTGTATATAACTACTCGGGAAGCGGCACGCACTATGTTGACGGCAGGGCATACGAGTCGACAAGGGGAGATCTGCTCCTCATAAATTACGGTGAAACTCACGCAATCGAGACCTCGGAAAAATTGCAGTATTACAATCTCTTGGTAAAACCCGAATTTCTCTGCGAAAACCTCATCGACAGCGAAAGCGTGGACGATGTATTCCGTCTTTTCTTCTCGGAGGAGAGCGACACCGAGCACACCGAGAGGGAGAGATGCGTTCATTTTACGGGGGCAAGACGCACCGAGCTTGAGGCTCTTATCGAGCGGATGTATGAGGAGGCACAGGGGAATAAAACAGGCAGAAAATTCGTTCTCGGCGGATATATGCGCCTCGTTTTTGCGGCCTTTATAAGAGAGCTTTTGGGCAAAAAGAGCGAGCCTGCCAGAAAAAAGCTTACACGCAAGGCGCTTGGCGAATATATCGACGGAAATTTTACAGGGCGCATAACTATTGCATCGATAGCAAGTGAGCACGGCGTCTCCCCCGCTTCCTACAGAGAAAATTTCTTGCACGAAAAAACAAAACGATAAAAGCACCTTAACATGGCGCTACCTTTCGGAATACACTGAAAAGGGGACGTAAGTACCCCCAATAAAACTCCGAAAGGAAGCAAATTATGAATAACAACTGTTGCCTGAGAGGAAGCTGTACTCTCTTTTCCGTTATAGCGAGTGCTATAATCGGAGTTATCACAGCTTTTCTTACCTTTAGTGCCACTATAACCGTTACCCCCGCATTTCTTTGGGTACTGCTCGGTATCGCAGTCGGATATCTTGCCGTAACCCTTGCCACCACCGCATTTCTCTCTTGCAGATGTGAGGGAGTTTGCCCGGGACGTGTGATAGGTGCTCTGATAGCGGGAATTCTCGGCACTATTCTCACCTCTGTCATCCTCCTCGGCTTTACCTTTGCCGCAACGAGTGTGATAGGTGCGATAATCACAGGACTTCTCTTATTTTTCTTCTCGCTTACGATAGGTGAGACAGCCTGCTACGCACTCTGCCTTGCACAGAGTGACAATTAAAAAATAAAAGGAGACGGCTCCACGGAGCCGTCTCTGTTTCTTATTTAGCCTTTGAGTAGATCTCTCTGAATGTCTTTACCGTTTCGGCAAAGTCTGCAATAGCGTCCTCGATGACCTCGGGGCGAGTCAGGTCGATTCCTGCCACCTTAAGGCTCTCAAGAGGACTTATTCTGCCGCCGCAGCCAAGGAACTTAAGATATTTTCCGATATACGCCTCGCCCTCGGTCTCAATACGGCGGACGATGGACGATGCGGCTGAAATGCAGGTCGCATACTTATAAACGTAGAACCAGCGGTAGAAGTGGGGAATACGCATCCATTCAAGCGCTATCTCCTTGTCGCAAACGACGTGATTTCCAAAATATTTCTTAATAAGAGCGTAATATTTATCGCAAAGAAGCTCCTTTGTGAGCGTTGCGCCGCTCTCACAGAGCTCGTGCATAGTCTTCTCGAACTCCGCAAACATCGTCTGGCGGTAGAGAGTGCCCTTGTAGGTCTCCATTATCTGATTAAGAATGGAGAGCTTTTCCTCGTCGCTGTTCGATTCACGGAGCTTTCTGTGTGCAAAGAGAAGCTCGTTTACTGTCGACGCTACCTCGGCAACGAAAATAGTGTATCCCGACTCCTGGGGAGTGTTATCCTTCTTTGAATAGAAGGAATGCATCGAGTGTCCCGCCTCGTGGGCAAAGGTGGAAACGTCATCAAGCTTACCCGTGTAGTTAAGGAGCATATAAGGAGCGGTATCATAGCAGCCCGAGCTGTATGCTCCGCCACGCTTACCCTTGCTCGGATATACGTCTACCCAGTGCTCCTCCTTGATACCCTTCTCGAGAGTATCGTGATACTCTGCACCAAAGACCTTTACGGTGCGTAAAACCTCCTCGGTTGCCTCCTCGAAGCTGTATTCCTTTGTGCAGGAGGAGATAAGGGGAGTGTAAACGTCGTACATATGGAGTTTTGCAAGTCCAAGCACCTCACGCTTGAGGTCATAGTAATCAAAGAGGGGCTTAAGGCCGTTTGACACGGAATTTATAAGGTTATTGTATATTTCGGGGGTTACCTCGTCAGAGAAAACTGATGCGGTAAGGCTGTCATTAAACTTGCGGACCTTTGATACCGTGGTTCTCTCCTTGACGTAAGCATTTATAAGGCTTGAGAGGGTGTTTCCGTATTTATCGTAGGTCTCGTAAAGCTTTTTGAATGCCGCACGTCTTACGTTTCTGTCCTCACTCATAAGACGGAGCACGTAGGTAGCCTCTGTGAGCTCTACCTGCTTCTTTTCCTCGTCTCTTATCTTGCCAAAGGTCATATCTGCGTTAGCAAATACCGTGCGTATCTGCGAATGAGAGCCAAGGCTCATCTGAAGGTCTGCAAGGAGCTTTTCGTTCTCGTCAGAAAGTGTGTGAGGACGGTATCTCTGCTCTACCTCGATAGAACGGCGGTATTCCTCGAGCTTCGGGAACTCCTTAAACCACTTTTCGGTCGTCTTTTCGTCAAGACGCAGAAGCGAGGGAGATACGAAAAAGGATGCACTTCCTGCCTCGCAAGCAAGGTTTTGCATTCTGCCCATAAGCGAGAGATAATAGTTATCCGAGAGGTCAAGGTCACTGTTCAGATGCGCATAGATAAAGAGCTTTTCGATAATACGCTCAAGCTCGGTCTTTTCCGAGAGCATCTCGTAAAGTCCCTCTGCACTCTTCGTCATCGTCTCTGCGTGACGGGGAAAGGCGTCAACCAGCTCCTTTGCTCTCTTAAAATCCGCTTCAAAAGCGTCCATATCGGGATATATTGCCGTAAGGTCCCATTTATACTTTGCGGGGATATCGTTTCTCTGGTCAGTCATAGCTTTTACCTGCCTTTTTTATTGTTATCTACATTATATATCATCCCATATGTTTTGTCAATCGTGCAGGGGAGAAAAACCCGTGTTTTTTACACTAAAATCCGCTTTATCTTATGCCTTTTTCTATTGACAAAAATCGCCCTGACGGATATAATATAGATGGAATAAAAAAGCCAGGAGGATATACTTTATGGAACAGACAAAAATGAGAGAACTGTCCGAGAAAGCCCGTGCAATACGACTTGGCGCCCTTGAAGCGGTCTACAACGCAAAGTCGGGCCACCCCGGCGGATCGCTCTCGATTGCGGACATTCTCGCATACCTTTATTTCGAGGAAATGAATATCGATCCCAAAAATCCGAAGTGGGAGGACAGAGACCGCCTCGTGCTCTCAAAGGGACACACTGCTCCCGGTCTTTACGCCGCTCTTGCGGAAAGGGGATATTTTGATAAGGAAGTGCTTAAGACTCTGCGTAAGGTAGATTCCTTCCTTCAGGGCCACCCCGATATGAAGCATACTCCCGGCGTTGATATGACCACAGGCTCGCTTGGTCTTGGTATCTCTGCCGCTTGCGGCATGGCGCTCTCCGGCAAGGTGGCAGGCAAGGACTACCGTGTTTACACCATAGTCGGTGACGGTGAGAGTGAGGAAGGACAGGTTTGGGAAGCATCTATGTTCGCAAACCACTATAAGCTTGACAATCTTTGCGTTATTATCGACTGGAACGGACTTCAGATCGACGGTCCCGTTGCAGAGGTAATGAACCCCACTCCCTTTGACACAAAGCTTGAAGCCTTCGGCTATAACGTAATAACTATCGATGCTCACGATTTCGAGCAGATAGATGCGGCATTCAAGGCTGCAAAGACAGTAAAGGGCAAGCCTACCGCAATTATCGCAAAGTCGGTAAAGGGCAAGGGCGTATCCTTTATGGAAAACAACGTCAGCTGGCACGGTGCGGCTCCGAACGCAGAGCAGTACGAGCAGGCTGTCGCAGAGCTTAACGCTTAAAGGAGGATAAGGCTATGATGAATTACGAAAAGAAGGCAACAAGAGAATCCTACGGCGAGGCTCTGGCTGAGCTTGGCGATAAATATGACTTTTTAGTGCTTGATGCTGACCTGGCGGCGGCTACAAAGACGGGCATTTTCAAAAAGAAGTTCCCCGAGAGATTTTTTGACTGCGGAATTGCCGAGGGCAATATGATCTCGGTTGCGGCAGGTATTGCTTCGACAGGAAAGTGCGTTTTTGCATCCTCCTTTGCAATGTTTGCGGCAGGCAGAGCATTTGAGCAGGTAAGAAACTCTATCGGTTATCCTCACCTTGGTGTAAAAATAGGTGCAACTCACGCAGGAATCACTGTCGGCGAGGACGGTGCGACTCACCAGTGCCTTGAGGACATCGCTCTTATGCGTACTATCCCCGGAATGACTATTATAAACCCTGCCGATGCGGTAGAAGCAAAGGCGGCAGTTGAGGCGGCTATTAATTTCGAGGGCCCTGTTTATATGCGATTTGGAAGATACGCAACACCTATTTTTAACGTAAATCCTGACTACAAGTTTGAGATAGGAAAGGGCATAGACCTTGCGGAGGGCAGTGACGTTACTATCGTCGCAACCGGACTTATGGTCGCTATGGCGCTTGAGGCAAGAGAGATGCTCGCTACAGAGGGAATTTCCGCAAGAGTTATCAACATCCACACGATAAAGCCTATTGACCGCGACATTATTATTGACGCAGCAAAGAAGACGGGCGCTATCGTAACGGCTGAGGAGCATAATATTATCGGTGGTCTTGGCGAGGCTGTTTCCGCTGTTACCGCCGAGGCTTGTCCCGTTCCCGTTATAAGAGTTGGCGTTAACGACTCGTTCGGTCACTCGGGAAGCGTTCCCGCACTCCTTGAGGAATACGGACTTACTCCTGCAAACCTTGTAGCAAAAGCAAAGGCTGCTGTTGCACTTAAGAAATAATACTTCACAAGAAAACAGGACAGAGAGTTTTTACATTCTCTGTCCTATTTCTGTTAGTATAGGTTTATTATAGTTATAAGATTATCCAACACACTTTTTGCAAGCGGTATGATAATTTTTGGCGAGGTTCAAATCTATCGGAAGCGCATTTTTGCCGGCACAGGTACGCTTATTATGATATCTTTTTCCTGTTGGGGCGATGTATACGGTAATATTTTCTGTTTCTGTTTCTAAAAAGGTTTCGCTTTCGACACAATATATCGTGACAACATTCTCTTTTTCAGAATCGAAGCTTTCTTCTGAAAATTCGCAATTTTTATTACAAGAGACTAAAAGAAAGGAAATAAGAAGTAAGCAACACAACGAAATTTTGTATTTTATGCTCATAGCTTTTCTCCAAAATAAAAAATGCGCAGCCGAAGCTGCGCACGAAAAATACAACTCCGAATGCTGCAACACAAACTTTTAATTAATCCCGATAAAGGTGTAAAAGTGGAGCGTATTTTTACCAATAGTAAAAATACACCTTTGGTGAGATTAATATTCATTTGTGTTGCAAATACATCGTAACATAAAATGCTATTTTTGTCAAGTCTTTTTTGATTTTCCTTTGTGCGCTCACGCCACGCGGGGAGGGATGCCCTTGTGCCGGGCGGGCATTTACTTCTGCCAACAGCGGCAGAAGTAAACAAGAGCGCCGCAAAAGAGTCGGGGAACCGAGGGTTCCCCCTCTTTTGTATCTCCCCCTCCTACCGCCTCGGTCATTCACCTATCCCCGTCTTCCTTTTGCGCCCTGAAACGAAAGGCGCAAAAGGCGTCTCCATACGCTCGCTTTACTCTCGCTTCCGCTCGGCGAGCTATCCCAAGTTTTATTTAATTAAGAAAGCACTCTAAATAAAGAAAAGCACAATTTTATGTGATGAACATTTAGTTTTGAGAAAAAAGAAACAGCTTCCTCCATCGACTTTTGCGCCGGTGCTTTTTGGCGCAAAAGGACGACGTAGGGAGAGGGTGTGAGCACGTTTTTCCGTGCGTCGGGTTTCCGCAAGGCAGGAAAGGGAATGCCCAAGGGGAAAACCTCGGTTTTCCTCTTTGGGAATCTTTTGCCTTCTTTGTGATTTGACAAAGAAGGAGCCCAGCGGCGGGAGCGTCAAAAAAATGAAGAATTTCTGCTGAATGATATTTAGAAAAAGTTTCTTCCCCTTCAGAGCCATATTCACTCGGTGGCTTCCCTCAAAATATCATTTTCAAACAGAAAAAGCAAACCCGAAGGCTTGCTTTCTCTTTTTCTTTTACTTAACTCCAAAAAGTATGTTTCCGTAGGAGGGATAAGGCCAATCCTTTGCGGGCACCCGTCTCTCCATACTGTCAACTGCTACTCGCAGCTCCTCCATAAGAGGAAGGACGGTATTTTTGTACGCATGCGCTCTGTCTCTTGGGCACTTAAGCGCCTTTGCCTCGATGTTTGCACTGTCAAGCGCCTTCATCAGCGCATAAGCCTTTTCGCTAAGCTCAGTTAGGAGAGCTACGGTCTCACGCTCAAAGGTAAGCGGCGCATTTCCAATGAAATCTCTTGCGGCAATACCTGCCTCCGAGAGCTCACGGACGTATTTTGCAACTGCGGGCAGAATAGAGCCACGTACCATTCCGACCATTGTTCTCGCCTCGATGTTGAGCACCTTTGCGTAGCGCTCCATATGTATCTGGTGACGTGCTTTCATTTCGTTTTCGCTGAAGACCTTGTTCTCGGTAAAGAGCTTTATATTCTTCTCGTCAAGATAACGGTCGAGTGCGTCGGGAGTGGTGCGGAGATTTGCGAGTCCTCTCGCCTCTGCCTCTGCTATCCAGGCGTCATCATAGCCGTTTCCGTTAAAGAGTATGCGCTTGTGAGCAATAACCGTGCGACGGATGAGGTTGTGCAGGGCGGAATTGAAGTCGGAAGCGCCCTCAAGCTCGTCTGCAAACCTTTTAAGTACCTCTGCGACCGCAGTATTGAGAACAATATTTGCGCTTGCGATAGAAGCGGAAGCACCAAGCATTCTGAATTCGAATTTATTACCTGTAAAGGCAAAGGGAGACGTACGGTTTCTGTCAGAGGACGCCTTCGGGAACTTCGGCAGAACGTGAACTCCTATCTTCATCATTTCCTTGTCCTTTGCGTCAACGCTTCCCTCGTTTTCAATAGCGTCAAGGACTGCCGTTATCTCGTCGCCAAGGAACATGGACACGACCGCAGGGGGCGCTTCGGATGCGCCGAGACGGTGATCGTTGCCTGCAGAGGCAACCGAGATACGTAAAAGCTCCTGATAATCGTCAACAGCCTTTATAACTGCGGTGAGGAAAAGAAGGAACTGTGCGTTTTCAAAGGGTGTGTCACCGGGTTCGAGCAGATTTGCGCCCGTGTCGGTAGAAAGCGACCAGTTATTATGCTTACCGCTTCCCGCAACACCGCTAAACGGCTTTTCGTGGAGAATGCAGACCATTCCGTGCTTTTTCGCAATCTTCTGCATAAGCTCCATGGTGAGCTGGTTGTGGTCGGTGGCGATATTCGTCGTTCCGAATATGGGGGCAAGCTCATGCTGACAGGGAGCGCCCTCGTTATGCTCTGTTTTCGAGAGAACGCCGACCTTCCAAAGCTCCTCGTCAAGCTCTGCCATAAATTCTTTTACACGAGGCTTGATTATACCGAAATAGTGGTCGTCAAGCTCCTGACCCTTCGGCGCCTTTGCGCCAAAGAGGGTTCTGCCCGTGTAGATAAGGTCGGGACGGCGGTCGAACATCTCGGTGTCGATAAGGAAATATTCCTGCTCTGCGCCGACGGTCGACTTTACAGCTGTAACGGTATCGTTTCCGAACAAACGCAGTATGCGTAACGCCTCTCTGTTAACCGCTTCCATAGAACGCAAAAGCGGGGTTTTGCCGTCTAGCGCCTCTCCGCCAAAGGAACAGAAGGCGGTGGGTATGTAGAGCGTATTATCCTTTACGAAGGCAAAGGAAGTCGGGTCCCAAGCGGTATAGCCTCTTGCCTCAAAGGTGGCGCGAAGTCCGCCCGAGGGGAAAGAGGAAGCATCAGACTCACCGCTGACAAGCTCCTTGCCCGTAAAATCCATTATTATCTTGCCGTCCTTTGAGGGGGCGATAAAGCTATCGTGCTTTTCCGCAGTTACGCCCGTCATAGGCTGGAACCAATGCGTAAAATGGGTAGCACCGAGCTCGATTGCCCAGTCCTTCATTGCACTTGCTATTATGTTCGCCGTTTCGATATCGAGGCGCTTTCCCTTTTTGAGGGTGAGAGCCATTCTCTCGTATGCCTCGGGTGGCAGTTTTTCACGCATGACGGCCTCGTCAAAGACCATCGTGCCGAATATTTCGGTTACCTTACTCATTTTTTATCTCCTTATAAAGATAAACACTATTTTCGTATTATACATCAGAGAGCCTTACTTGTCAAGGATTTTCAGGTGAAAGAAGCTGTTTTTTATATGCCGACGGTGATATATTTTTCACTTTTTTGAATTGTTTGCTGAAATGGTACTCATCGTAAAAGCCGAGGTTATATGCGACCTCTTTTACCGTCATATCGGGGAAGTTTCTGAAATATGCTACCGCCTGCTCCGCCTTAAATGCAAGAACGTATTGGTGGATAGTCACCCCGAACTGCTCTCTGAACTTATTTTCCGCAGTTTTGACCGAAACGCTCGTCATAGAGGCAAGAGTACGGTTGCTGAAGATTTTTTCGGGGCTTCCGTGGATTATCGTCTTTATTTTTGAAGCTACACTTTCGTTTTTCTCTGCCGAGTCCTTCTGCGAAAGCTCGCAAAGGAGGAGGTCAAGAAGGACGTTTGCCTTTTTATCCTCGCCCTGGAGCTTGCAGTTGACTATATTTGAAAAAATATTCTTTACCGACTCTCGCTGAGAACAGTCGGTAAGGCTTTCTATAAAGACCTCGTCTTCCGTACTGCCGTTCCAGCGGTAGGCTGTAAGGTCTCCTTCTTTTGCCGTGGCGTGGAAGTACATAGTTTTTGTGTTTGGCGAGCAGGGAGAGACTCCAAAGTGAAGATGCCCCGCCCCAAGAATGAGAAGCGAGTCCTTTTTCAGTGAAAAAAGCTCCTCGTCTTGTCCTATTTTCCATTCTCCCTCAAGAACGTATATAAAATCGTGCTCCGCCATTCGTCTCTCGGGGTGCACAAATGGCGCAAAATAAAAGTTGGTGTTGGCTTCCGTGACTGCGTGCCGTTCCTTTACGTTAAATATATTTACCATATCCGCTCCCCCTTTTTTATTTATTTTACATCTTTCCTTCGGTTTTGTCAATTGACAAAGCGAAATAAATGATTTATAATATCGGTAAATAAGAAAGGGGATGACCTTATGGGAAACGAAACGAGATATATAGAGCTGAAATCAGCCTCACTTGAGGTAGTTATAAGCACTCTCGGAGCAGAATTTGCCCGCACACACTCTGTAACATTTGAAGAATAACTAAAAAAGCGGATGCAAACGCATCCGCTTTTTATTTTACTGTTCTCCGACAAGCGTCTCGATTTCCTTTGCGGTAGCTTCGGGATCGTAAGTCTTGTAATGGACAGTGATAACGTCGCCCTCGGCGACTCCTACCTTGTCTCGATTTCCTTCCGCACGCTCAAACGATACAACGGCGCAGGCGTTCGGCCAAAGAACGTCTCTCGGCTCTTTTCCGATAATGAAGGAACCCTCCTTTGCGACAAGAGCGGTCTCGACAACGGTCGGAGTTTTGCCCTTTGTGATAGAGCGCACCTTTGCGTCAATTACCGTGTCGGTAAAGTCTTCAAGTCCCGACGCCTCGACCGTAAGAAGTGCAACGGTTGTCGCAAGGATGACGGGAAGAACGTTGTTTACAGCGCCGAGTGCCTCGATTGCAAATACGCACGCAGTTATCGGAATTCGTGAGGTTGCCCCGAGAAAGGCCGTAATGCCAAGCGCTACCATAAAGGGATAAAGCTCGGGAGAGATCCATCC
>SVUB01000073.1 GCA_015063495.1 Oscillospiraceae bacterium | reverse complement strand
CTGAAGGCCGCTATGGCAGAGATAACAGAGGCGTATTACTCTATCTGCCAGTCGAGAAAGTTCATAGCAGAGCTTCGCAGAATAAGAAAGGAATTTCAGGGCAGACCGACTCCCGTAACTCACCTTGAAAGACTTTCCGACGCACTCGGGGGCAAGGTACAGCTTTATGCAAAGCGTGAAGATCTTAACCATTCGGGAGCACACAAGCTCAACCACTGCATGGGTGAGGCACTTCTTGCAAAATATATGGGCAAGAAGAAGGTAATTGCGGAGACCGGTGCGGGGCAGCACGGAGTTGCACTTGCGACGGCGGCAGCTTATTTCGGTCTTGAATGTGATATCTATATGGGCTCTGTCGATATTAAAAAGCAGGCTCCTAACGTTGCGAGAATGAAGATTCTCGGTGCAAACGTTGTCGAGGTCACCCACGGTCTTAAAACACTTAAGGAGGCTGTTGATGCGGCGTTTGATGCATACAGCAAGGAATATAAGGATTCTATATACTGCATAGGCTCGGTTCTCGGTCCTCATCCGTTCCCGATGATGGTTCGTGACTTCCAGAGCGTAGTTGGTATCGAGGCAAGAGAGCAGTTTATTGATATGACAGGTCATCTGCCGAGCGCAATAGTTGCTTGTGTTGGCGGCGGCTCAAACGCTGCAGGACTTTTTGCGGGATTCCTTAACGACCCTGTTGATATCTACGGTATCGAGCCTCTCGGCAGAGGTCCGAAGCTTGGCGATCATGCTGCAAGTCTTAAGTACGGCACAGAAGGCATAATGCACGGCTTTAACAGCATTATGCTTAAGGATGAGAATGGTGAGCCTGCACCTGTTTACTCGGTGGCAAGCGGTCTTGACTATCCGTCATCCGGTCCTGAGCACGCATTCCTTCAGGAAATGGGCAGAGTTAAGTATGACGTTATTGACGACGAGGAGACTATCGACGCATTCTTCCGTCTTGCACGTCTTGAGGGCATAATCCCTGCTATCGAAAGCTCTCACGCAGTTGCCTACGGCATGAAGCTTGCAAAGACTATGGACCATGGATCTATCCTTATAAATCTCTCCGGTAGAGGAGACAAAGATATGGATTACGTTATAGAAAATTACGGTATCAGATAAAAAAAACGGTATGACCGAAAGGTCATACCGTTTCTTTTATACGTTAAATCTGAAAAGAACTATATCGCCGTCGGCAATGACGTATTCCTTGCCTTCACTTCGCATAAGTCCTTGTTCCTTTGCGGCGTTTATCGTGCCGCACTTCATAAGGTCGTCGTAAGCAACTATCTCCGCACGGATAAAACCACGCTCAAAATCGCTGTGTATCTTTCCTGCTGCCTGGGGAGCTTTCGTTCCCTTTGTGATAGTCCATGCTCTTACCTCTTTAGGGCCTGCGGTGAGGTAACTGATAAGACCGAGCAGGGAGTAGCTTGCCTTTATGAGTCGGTCAAGACCGCTCTCGGCAATTCCAAGGTCCTCAAGGAAGAGTGCCTTTTCCTCTGCGGGAAGCTCAGCTATCTCGGCCTCTATTCCTGCACAGATAGCTATTACTTGTGCTCTCTCGCTCTCTGCGTGAGCCTTGAGCTTCATATACATCTCATTGCCCGTCGGCTCTGTGCCGGCTTCGTCTTCACTGACGTTTGCCACGTATATTATAGGTTTGAGGGTGAGCAGGTTAGCTTCTGCTATCATAGCCAGCTCATCATCGCTTAAGTCAAGTGCTCTTGCACATTTGCCTTCCTCAAGTCCTGCATAAACCCTCTCGAGAAGCTCAAGCTCGCCTGCAAGAGTTTTATCGCCCTTCATAGCCTTGCGGACTCTGTCCATTCTTCTCTCAAGTATCTCCATATCCGAGAAGATAAGCTCAAGATTTATAGTTTCAAGGTCACGCATCGGATCTATTCCGCCGTCAACGTGAATAATATTATCATCCTCAAAGCAACGGATAACGTGAAGTATCGCATCGACCTCACGAATGTGTGAAAGGAACTTGTTTCCAAGACCTTCGCCCTTTGAAGCACCTCTTACAAGACCTGCTATGTCAACAAATTCGATAACAGCAGGGGTGTATTTTTCGGGGTTATACATCTCTGCGAGAACGTCGAGGCGGCTATCGGGAACTGCAACGATACCTACGTTAGGCTCGATAGTGCAGAAAGGATAGTTTGCAGATTCCGCACCTGCGTTTGTGAGTGCATTGAAAAGCGTGCTTTTTCCTACGTTGGGAAGTCCAACTATACCAAGTTTCATTTAAGCGTTTATCTCCTGACAAAATATTTCATTTTATTATATACCATAAATTGATTTTTTTCAAGACGTGTTGCAATTACATCAAAAAAAATTTATTTTTTTGTAAAAAACAGTTGCATTTTTCTTAAAATGTGTTATAATATTAAACTGTAAACAGTTTTTTGAACATAATTTCTTCATTTTTAAGACAAAATTCTGCGAAAATTCAAAAAACAGTCACATGATTTTCCCATAAGACTATTAAAATGTTATCATAAGAAATAATAAACGAAGATAGAGGTAAACCGGTATGATGGATACGAAAATCTTACTTATCGACGATGATGCTAACATATGTGATCTTATAAAGATATATCTTGAAAATGAGGGCTATGAGGTCAAGGTCGCATCCGACGGGGTAGAGGGCCTCAGCTACTTCAAAATGTATGAGCCCGATCTCGTGCTTCTTGACATCATGCTCCCCAAAAAAGACGGCTGGCAGGTCTGCCGTGAGATAAGAGAGCAGTCCTCAAAGCCTATCATTATGGTTTCGGCAAAGAGTGAGGTCTTTGATAAGGTTCTCGGTCTTGAGCTCGGAGCTGATGATTTTATCGTAAAGCCATTTAATATAAAGGAGCTTTCTGCGAGAGTAAAGGCAGTTCTTCGCCGTTATAATGCACACTCCTCTCAGAGTGACGATGACGTCATCAAGTTTGAAAATATCGAGATAAGCCTTCAGAAGTACGAGCTGAAGCTTGCCGGTAAGAGCGTCGACGTTCCTCCAAAGGAGCTTGAGCTTCTCTATTTCCTCGCTTCAAATTCAAATCACGTTTTTACACGCGATCAGCTTCTTGATAAGGTTTGGGGGTTTGATTATCTTGGTGACTCAAGAACTGTTGACGTTCACGTTAAGCGCCTTCGTGAAAAGCTTGAGGGCGTTTCCGATAAGTGGATACTTAAAACCGTTTGGGGCGTAGGCTACAAATTCGAGATACTTGCATAAGACATTTTTATTTTACGCCGATGCTGAAAAGCATTGGCGTAAATAATTAGTGGGGTTTTTACATACGATACTTACGGAGGTAATTATGGAAGATAATAATTTTAATGTGAATAACGAAAATGAGCATGGAACAGAAAAGCCCGAGGCCGAGGAGAAAAAAGAAGAGGTTACCTATGCTTTTCGCTGGAACTATATGGAGCAGGATGATGCAAATTCAAAAATGCTCAAAAAGAAGCAGAAAAACGGAGTTCTTATATATGCTGTGATAGTAACGGCGGCATTTCTTTTATGTTTTGGTCTTCTTATTGGCGTTTTACTTGCGGATAGGGTTACAAATCCCCCAAGTAAAGAAAACACTCCCTATGATACAAGCGAAAATATAAATCCCACTCCTGTTGATCCGTCAAAAAAGAAGGCTGTTATAGGCATCAAGGGCGGAGCGGTAAATCAGATGAACGGATATCCCGTTGCGGGAGTATACGTTTCTGAGATAATGGAAGGCTATGATGCGGAAAATCATCTTAAAGTCGGGGACATAATAGTCGGAATAGACAACGGGGAGGTTCTTTCGGTCGACGATATCTCGTCGGTCATAGGCGCCCTTGGTGAGGGCGATAAGGTGCTCCTTAAGGTATACAGAGAGGGAAAGCTGTTTGACGTAGAGGTAATTCTCGGGATCGAAAAATAATTTTTGTGAAAGCAAAACTGCTTGACAAGGCTTTTACTATAGTGTATAATAATCAAAAATAAGCCAATCAATGGAGGAAACTAATATGGTAACAAAAGAAATTCGCCTTACAACTCTTGAAGACGTTCGCAATTTCGTGAATATCGTTACAAGATACGATATTGATATAGATCTTTGCTCGGGTCGTTACGTTGTAGACGCAAAGTCTATTATGGGCATATTCAGCCTCGATCTTCTCTCGCCTATCAAGCTCACAGCTCACAGTGAGAACACGGAGAAGCTTTTTGAGGAGCTTGCACCCTACATTATCTGATAAAAATTAAGCACCTGCCTTTGGCAGGTGCTTTTTATTTTTCTGTGCCGAGCGAGTATATATATTCCTTTGGTGAGAGACCAAGGCTTTTTTTGAATACAGAGGAAAAATAGAGGGGATCTGTAAATCCTGAGAGCAGAGCAACGTTTTTGACGGAATCTATTCCGTTTTCAAAAAGGGATACGGCGTATTTGATGCGAAGTGATTTCAGATATTCGGAGTAATTTATCCCCATCTTCCTTTTGAAAATATGGGATATATATTTTGGGTTATAGCATAGCTCGTCAGCTATCATACTTACCGACAGGGTAGGGTCGTTAAAATGTTTTTCACTTATCTTTATAATATCACTTATAATGTCTTTCTTTGGAATGCAGCTTTCATAAAGACGGGAGAAGGTATAGAGCAGGATACTTTCGGCGGCGAGGTCTATCGTAAGATTTGAGGCGCGGGAAAGACTTTCCTTCCAAAGCGGTATTATGCCGTCAAGCCCGTTGAAAATACGGGTATACCTATCTATATTAAAGCGCTCAAACAGGGAGTTTGACCGTTCTCCTCCGAAATCTATATAGATATATTTACAATCATCGTTAAATTCGATGGCAAGCTTTTCGTTTCGGAATCCGAATACGAGCGTGCCTGCTGAAAAATCAAATGCGACGCCGTCGAAGAAGATTTTCCCCTCACCCCTTGTAAAGAGGATTATGCGGTTATAGTACAGCGTTATCTTTTTTCTTATTACTTTGGGGTCTGATTCAAAAACAAAGCAGGATACTGTCATTTCTCCAAGTTGTGCCCCCGGTGCAACGAATTTACATATGTTATTTTCCTTCACTGTGGTCTCCGTATTTGTGTTTTTCTTTCATTGTACTATGAAAAGGCCTCAATGTCAAATAAAAAATAACCATTTTACATATTTATATGGGAATTATCCATTGTTAAGTGTAGGGTTAAGTCATATAATGGCATCAGATAAAATGTCTTTTAGGGAGTTTTTATGTATTACAGTCTCATTATACTGTCTGTTGTAATATTTGCAGGCGATTTTTGGCTCAAAGACGTTTTTCGCAAAATGAGGGGTAGCAACCTCAAAATAAGCCTTGAGTCTGCACTCGTTAGCTCGATTGCAGGACTTATTGCTCTTGTTGCTATAAACGGCTTTAAGTTTGAGTTTACGGTATTTACTTTTATAATGGCGCTTCTTTCCTCGGTGAATGGTATTTTATTTACTTTCTGCGGTTTCAGAGCGCTGAATACGATAAATCTTTCGCTTTATTCGCTTTTTTCTATGCTCGGTGGTATGGCTTTGCCATTTCTTCAGGGAATTCTGTTTTATGGCGAGGACGTAACGCTCTCTAAGGTCGTCTGCTTCGTATTTATCGTCGCAGCGCTTCTGCTCACACTTGAGAAGGGCGATAAAAAGGGTGGAACGGTATATTACATAGGAATATTCGTGCTCAACGGTCTTTCGGGAGTGCTTTCAAAGATATTTATCTCCGCACCTTATGAAAAAACGAGTGCTGCAGGATATTCCATACTCCTTGCCGTGGTAAGTGCTGTGCTTTCGGGACTTTTGTTGCTTCTCTTTTTCAGAAAGAAGCCGTCTGCACCTAATACCCCCGTAAGTATATCTGTAAGTGCCGCTATGGGCATCACGAATAAGATAGCAAATTTTATTCTTGTTATAGCGCTGGCACACGTCGACGCATCTGTGCAGTATCCTATGGTAACCGGAGGCGTTATCATAGTGTCAACTATCATAGCCTTTCTTGGCAAGAATAAGCCATCAAAAAAAGAATATATTTCGGTCATTATAGCTTTTATTGGTCTGATGCTGCTTTTTGCGCTCCCCGATGTTAAGCTATTAAAATAAAAAGGAGATTTATTATGGGAAACATTAAGGTCGGTATTTTCGGCGTAGGTCGCGGCATGGATTTTGCCAAAAACTTTCTTCTTCTCGGTTGTGATATAGTTGCGGTATGCGATTTCCGCAAAAAGCGTTTAGA
>SVUB01000072.1 GCA_015063495.1 Oscillospiraceae bacterium | reverse complement strand
CTCCGCACCCTGCACCTCTATCTCAAGGATTAGGTTTTTGCCGGAGGCGAGCACCTGCTCCGCTTCCTTTCTCGGAGTGCCGTAAAAGTTGCCACAGTATTCGGTATACTCAAGCATACCGCCGTCAGAGATTCGCCCCTCAAAATCCTCACGGGTGATGTAGTGGTAATTTACACCGTTGACCTCTCCCGGTCGGGGCGCTCTTGTAGTTGCCGAAACAGAGTAAACAAAGCTGTCGCTTTTCTCCATAAGGCTTTTTATAACGGTACCCTTGCCGCTTCCGGCAGGACCGCTGATAACGAGAAGAAGACCTTTTACGCTATTCACGCCTCGTCCTCCTCTTCGTCCTCGTCCTCCGTATCAGAATCGCTATCCATACGGTTAGCTATCGTCTCTGTCTGTATAGCCGAGAGGATAACGAGCTCACTGTCAGTAAGTATTACCGCTCTCGTTCTTCTTCCGCAGGTGACGTCGATAACTCGTCCCTCGTCTCTCGAGTCCTGGATAAGACGCTTGATAGGCGCAGAGTCGGGGCTGACGAGTGCCACTATTCTCTCAAGCGCTACCATATTTCCAAATCCTACGTTTATAAATTTCATCGCACTCACCTCATTCTATATTCTGTATCTGCTCGCGCACCTTTTCAAGCTCGGTCTTTACGTCGACCACGTAGCGCGCGATGTTTGAATTGTTGCACTTGGAGCCTATCGTGTTTATCTCCCTGTTCATCTCCTGAAGAAGGAAGTCAAGCTTTCTTCCGACCGGCTCTGAGCTGTCGGCATATTCGTCAAAAGCACTGAAATGAGAACGCAGTCTTACCAGCTCCTCATCAATAGCCACCTTGTCGGCAAATATAGCACATTCGGTAAGTATTCTTCCCTCATCGATGCTTATATGATTATCGGAGAGCATCTTACGTATACGCTCCTCAAGCTTCACCTTGTAATCGGCAACGTCGCCAAGTGAAAGCTCCTCTATCTTATCGACAAGTGCTCTGATGTTATCTATCTTTGCACGAAGGTCATCCTCTATTTTCTTTCCTTCGCTTTCTCTTGCACTTATAAACTGCTCGATCGCCGCATCAAGAGCCACTCTTACCATCTCCCAATCACGCTCGGCATCCTCCTCGGGCTTCTTTACGGCAAGCACGTCCGGATAACGTGAGATACCCATAACGCTTATATCATCCTTAAGCTCGAATCTATCACGGAGCTCACGAAGTGCCTTTATGTAGCCCTCGGCAAGACCGATATCTACCGATATCTCGGTGCCCTCGCTCTCAAGCACCTCAACTCCGATATAAACGTCTATCTTTCCTCTTGAAAGTCCCTTCGACTGAAGATAAGGCTTTATGCGCTCCTCAAGGAAGGAGTAAGCTCTCGATATCTTCGCTGTGCAGTCGAGATATCTGCTGTTTACACTCTTTATCTCGGCTGTTACGTCCTTTCCTCCCACCGACGCTCTTGCACGTCCGAAGGCAGTCATACTTTTCATCATACCGTCAAATGTCTCCTTTATAGCAATCAGACTTATTAAAAAGCAAATAATTATAGATATACATAATATATAATACCTCAAAAAAAAGCCTTTGTCAACTTTTTTGCAATTTTTACCACCGTTTTTTTGAACAAAAATTCCTTTCTTATCACTCTTTTTTTGAGTGCAGATGACATTTTTACCGTTTTGTGAGCATTTTCCGAATAAAAATTATAAATTTTTTGAAAATATTTGCCAAAACCTATTGTAAAAATCGCAAATGTAGGTTAAAATATAGTGTAAAAATATTTTTAACACTACAAAACTCATCGGAGGATATTTTTTATGGTAGTAGCAGGTGATTTCAAAAACGGTATTACGTTCGATAGAGACGGTCAGGTTCTCCAGGTCGTTGAATTCCAGCACGTAAAGCCCGGTAAGGGTGCGGCTTTCGTTCGCACAAAGCTTAAGAACGTTATCACAGGTGCGGTAATTGAAGAGACATTCAACCCCACCGATAAGTTCGAGAACGCATATATTGACAGAAAGGATCTTCAGTATTCCTACGACGATGGTGACCTCTATCACTTTATGGATACCGAGACTTGGGAGGAAACTCTCGTAGCTCACGATAAGGTTGGAGATAACTTCAGATTCGTTAAGGAAGAGATGATGTGCAAGATCATTTCCTATAAGGGCAATATCTTCGGCGTTGAGCCTCCCACATTCGTTGAGCTTGAGGTTACAGATACAGACCCCGGCTTTGCAGGTAACACCGCAACGAACACTCTTAAGCCCGCAACTCTTGAGACAGGTGCGGTTGTAAAGGTTCCGCTCTTCATCAACATAGGCGACGTACTTAAGATCGACACTCGTACAGGCGAGTATCTTTCCAGAGTTTAATTTTGAAACAAAAGGGGGAGTCCGTTTTTTCCGGTGCTTCCCCTGTATTTTAGAACAGAAAGGAATTTTTCATCATGACACTTACCGAAAAGGCAGCTTATATCAAAGGACTCGCAGAGGGTCTTTCACTTGATGGCACAAAGCCCGAGACAAAGATAATAAACGAGCTTCTTTCTCTCGTAGAGGATATGGCAAGATCTATTGCCGACGTTGAAGAGGACGTTGAGTACCTCAACGACTATATCGAGGAGATCGACGAGGATCTCGGTGCTCTTGAAGAAGACGTTTACGATTGCGACTGTGAGGACGACTATGACGAGTGCGACGGTTGCTGCGGATGCGACAGCGATTTTGACGATGACGACTTCGATTGCGAGGAATGCTTTGAAATTGAGTGCCCCTCTTGCGGCGAAAAGGTATGCTTTGACAGCACCATCGAGCCCGAGGATCTCGTTTGCCCTGCTTGCCAGGAAAAGATTAACGGCTGATATGAATAACCAAAAGGCATCGGACGTAATGTCCGATGCCTTATTTTTATTAAAATCCCTTGATAAAAGGGAAAGTTTGTGGTATCATAGAAGGTAATAAAAACTCCGAAGGGATAATACATATGAGTGAAAATTACAGAGAGCGGCTCGATAATATTTTGCGTGCCGTTCAAAAGCCGGGCAGATACTGCGGCGGTGAATACGGTCAGACCTTAAAGGATAAGGAAAAGGTAAAGGCTCGCTTTGCCTTCTGCTTCCCCGATTCCTATGAGATAGGTATGTCAAATCTCGGAATACGCATCCTCTACGGCGTGCTTAACCGTGAGGATGATATATGGTGCGAGCGTGCATACGCTCCGTGGCCCGATATGGAAGAAATGATGATAAAATATAACGTTCCCCTCACAGCACAGGAGAGCGGTGACCCTATTGCAGATTTTGACATCATCGGCTTCACGCTTCAGTATGAGATGTGCTATACAAACGTCCTTAATATGATAAAGCTCGCAGGTCTTCCCATTTACGCAAAGGACAGGACCGACGATATGCCTATAATCATCGGCGGCGGCCCATGCTCGTATAACGCAGAGCCTATCGCAGACTTTTTTGACTGCTTCAGCATAGGCGAGGGCGAGGAAGCCCTCGTAGAATTTACAAAGCTTTACATCAAAATGAAAGAGGACGGCACGTACACCCGCAAGGCGTTTTTGCACGAGGCGGCAAAGACAGTCGGCGGCATATACGTTCCCTCTCTCTATGACGTAACCTATAAGGAAGACGGTACGATAAAGGCTTATACTCCTGTTTACGACGATATTCCGAGCAAGATAACAAAGCGAATAATGCCCGATATGGACAAGTCCTACTTCCCCGATAAGCTCGTTATGCCTTATATCGAGACGGTGCAGGACAGAATAATGCTCGAGGTATACAGAGGATGCATCAGAGGATGCCGATTCTGCCAGGCAGGTATAGTTTACCGCCCCGTAAGAGAAAAAACTCCCGAGGTATTATGCCGACAGGCAAAATGCCTTTATGAAAGCACGGGATATGATGAAATATCCCTCTCCTCTCTGTCTATCAGCGATTATACTCAGATAGAAAAGCTCACCACCGACCTTCTCGAGTGGACAGATGAGAAAAACGTCAGCCTTTCTCTGCCCTCTCTCCGTGCGGACAGCTTTACAAAGGAGCTTATGGATAAGATAGCCACCGTACGCTCAAGCTCGCTTACCTTTGCTCCCGAGGCCGGTACACAGCGTCTTCGTGACGTTATAAATAAGAACGTCTTTGAAGACGACCTCAAGCGTGCGGTAAACGTAGCATTTGACGCAGGAAAAACGCAGGTCAAGCTCTATTTTATGAACGGCCTTCCCACAGAGACGAGCGAGGACCTTGAGGGCATCGCAAATCTTGCAAAAACAGTCGTTGAGGAATACTATAAAAATCCGAACAGACGCAAGGGCAAGTCACCTCAGGTAACCATCAGCGTTGCTTGCTTTGTTCCAAAGCCATTTACCCCATTCCAGTGGGAACCGCAGGACACTATGGATATGCTTGAAGAAAAGAACGAGTATATAAGAGACTGCGTGACCGACCGCAAGGTCAGATACACCCACCACGACCCCCGTACCTCACACATTGAGGCAGTACTTGCCCGAGGAGACAGACGTCTTGGCAAAGCACTCGAAATAGCACTTAACGAAGGCTTCCGCTTCGACGCTTGGGAAGAATATTTCGACTATGACAAATGGATATCTGTCATAGAAAAGGCAGGTCTTGACCCTGCATTTTACGCAAACCGCCGCAGGGGGGATGATGAGATATTCCCATGGGATATCATCGACTGCGGAGTTACAAAGGAATTTCTTATGCGCGAGAGAAACAACGCATACGCAGGTAAAACGACACCTAACTGCCGTGAAAAATGCAGTGCGTGCGGCGCAAATAAGCTTGGAGGTGAAAGATCGTGCTGTCCGAAAAAATAATGGTATCGGATGAAAATCCCAAGCCTATAAGAATAAAGTTCCGCAAGGTCGGTATGCTCCGATTCATCTCTCATCTTGACCTTCAGCGCACCTTCTCGAAGGTCATAGTACGCTCGGGTATACCTGCGTGGTACACAAAGGGATTTAACCCCCACGCAAAGCTTGTTTTTGCACTTCCGCTTTCTGTCGGGACGCAGAGCGAGACCGAATTTCTCGACATCAGACTGCGTGAGGATATGAGCTGCGAGGAAGTGAAGAAGCGCCTTAACTCTGTGCTCACGGATGAGCTCTCGGTCACCGACGTATACGTCCCCGAAAGCAAATTTCAGGATATAGGATACGCAAAATATGAAATGAACATAGTTACCGACGGTGCGTCCGAGGAGCTTGCGGAAAAGATAAGACAACTCTTTGCCGCAAAGCCGATAATGATGCTAAAACGCACAAAATCGGGCGAAAAAGAGATAGATATAGCACCTCTTATCCACTCAATATCTGTCTCATACGATAAGGAATCGGATTCGATAAGGATCTCCGCAGTCCTCTCGGCTGTAAGCGATAATTATCTCAGCCCCGAAATGCTCGTAAACAAGATGAAGGACGAGCTCGGCATCCTCTCGCACGACATAATGCGAGAAAATTACACCATCTTCCGCACCGAGGTATACCTCCCCGACGGAGAGACGAAATTCAGATAAAAAATAAGGCTCACATAAGTGAGCCTTATTTTTTATTCACCATAGATATTTTTATAAAGATTTCCCCAAGAATATAGGATGACTGTCTGGTCACCGCCGGCAACTCCGGATTTTGAGAAATTCACTCTCCAAAGTCCGGTAAAATCAAATTCGGCACGAACAGTATCATATTCAACGGTGCAGAGCTTTTTTGCCGCATATATTGCCTCGTCTTCGCTCATGGTTCCGATATCGCCAAGCTCAAAGGTCTCGACAAGCTCGAGGATATCTGCTTCATACTGCCTGTAGCTTTCTTTGCCGCCTGCAAATTCAAGCGTATAATCTCCTGCGGTATTCTTAAAGAAGCTCATAGACCAAACGTCAGAATTTCCGTAAAAATGCTGCGTCACAGCGTGACCGCCAAGCGTAGTCTCCTTTACCGTCAGTCCCGTTCCGCACACGCCGGGGAAGCGAGCCCAATAATAAAGCCTCAAACGAACGTCAGGATTCTCCTCGGGAAAGAATTCAAGTCCGAAATATAAGAATTTTGCTTTTGCATAATCGTAAAAGGATTCGTATTCCTTTGCCGCTTCCTCGTCATAAACAAGAGGTCTTTCCTCATATCCCCAACCGTCGGGAAGACGTGCAGTCATAGTGACAGAGTCCTGCGAAAATAAAACGAATTCTCTGTTATCCTCTCCGTAATATTCGACCTTAAAACTCCTGCCCTCAGCTCTTTCTCTCGGCATTTCGAGTATAATATGCCAAGCAGCCATATCACAGGTGCCTTCCTCGGGCACAATGCGTTTGATAAGGATAACGTCCTCATCCGTCACACCATAAGCTCGTGGCGGTTT
>SVUB01000003.1 GCA_015063495.1 Oscillospiraceae bacterium | reverse complement strand
CATCCGCATAGCAGGCGTGGATATTCTCGAAAATCCGCTTGAAGCAAAGAAAAAGATTGGATATCTTCCCGAGCAGCCTCCGCTTTATATGGATATGACGGTCGAGGAGTATCTTAATTTTGCTTATGAGCTTAAGGACTGCAAGTACGACAGAGAAAAGCATCTTGCAGAGATCTGCGAGGTCACCAAGATAAGCGATATGAGAAAGAGACTTATAAAGAATCTTTCAAAGGGCTATAAGCAGAGAGTAGGCATCGCTCAGGCGCTTGTAGGAAATCCTCCCGTTATTATCTTCGACGAGCCGACCATCGGTCTTGACCCAAAGCAGATAATAGAGATAAGAAACCTTATCAGAAATCTCGGCCGTGACCATACCGTTATTCTCAGCACTCATATTCTCCAAGAGGTGCAGGCGGTATGCGACAGAATCGTTATTATAAATAAGGGCAAGATAGTTGCCGATGAAAAGACCGAGAACATCAGCCGTGCGATGGAGAATAACCGCCGTTTCAGCATAAAGGTATGCGGTCCTCAGCGTGAGGTACTTGCGATGCTTAAGGAAAAGAGCGGGATCGTATACGCAGAAGCTCTCGCAGAGAGAGACGGCGATGCCTATACGTATATGATAGAGAGTGCCGTTGGCATTGATATACGCAAGAGCCTTTTCTATACCCTTGCAGAAAAGAACTGGCCTCTTATCGGAATGGAAGCTCTTGGCATGAGCCTTGAGGACATCTTTATCAATATCGTTGATAAGAGTAACTCTGTGCGCTCGCTCCGTCCTGAGAAGGAAAAGGGCTACAGACCCGGTAAGGCGGGACTCGAGAAGCAGATAGCAAGTGATATCATGAAAACCACACGTGAGAATCACAAGAGCGATGCGGATATCGTTGACCGCAAATAATTTGGGATAAAAAGAAAGGAAAACCTGAAAATATGCTTGCCATATATCGAAAGGAACTCAGATCCTATTTCATAACACCCGTCGGATACGTTTACATAGGTATATTCCTTGCGCTTTCTGCGCTTCTGTTCTGCTATTCGACGCTTATAAGTAAGTCATATAACACAACTAGCTATTTCTCTATGATGATATTTGCATTCGTAGTGCTCGTTCCGCTTCTTACGATGAAGCTTTTCGCAGAGGAAAAGAAGCTCCGCACTGAGCAGATGCTCCTTACCGCTCCCGTTTCGATAACGGGAATGGTGCTCGGCAAATATATTGCGGCGCTGACACTCTTCGTTTCGTCCGTTCTTCTCTCCTGCATCAATTTTATACCGCTTTATGCGGTTGCAATGAGAGAGAGAGCAGAGGCGGCTTCAAAGGTGATACATATAGGCCCATCGGGAGCGCAGATAATCGGTTCGCTTATCGGCGTTATTCTTATCGGCGCGGCATTTATCGCTGTCGGTATGCTTATCTCCACTCTTACCGAGAATCAGCTTGCAGCAGCCGTTCTTTCTGTCGCAGCGCTGCTTGTTATGATAGTTCTCGGCTTTGTAAATAACTTTATCAGCAACTACGCTATCCGTGCGATAATATCATGGGTAAGCGTTCTTAGCCGTTATTCTCCCTTTGGCTACGGAATGTTCGATTTTTCTGCACTGCTTTATTATCTTTCACTCACAGCAGTGTTTATCTTCCTCACCGTTCGCGTTTATGAAAAGCGCCGTTGGGGCTGATGAGAGGGAGGTGCAAAAATGAATTTCCATACTAATAAAAAGCTTCGCTACGGCACGGTGTCCGTTGCCTTTACCGCTCTTTTCATTGCCGCAGTTATAGTTATCAACGTTGTTTTTTCGGCACTCGCATCAAAGTTCCTCTGGTACATCGATATGACTCCCGAAACGCTCTATACCCTCTCTGACGAGTGCGCAGAGCTTCTCGAGGATATCGATGCCCCCGTCAGGATCCTTTTCTGCGATGATCCCGATAATCTTGAGGCAAACAGCACCACACGACTTGTCTATAATACCGCACTTCAGATAGAAGAACGCTTTGATAACATTACGGTCGATACCGTGAACATCATTCAGAACCGCTCTGCTGTCAATAAATATCTCATCACCGCAACGACCGAGATAAAGACGACCGACGTAATAATCGAGAGCGGAACAGAGTTCAGAAAGATAGACCTTAAGTCCTTCTATACCTTTGCAAATCAGAACGTGACCGACCCTTGGGCATATAACGCAGAATCCCGCTTCGTTGCGACGATAGTTGCCGTGACGAGAGCCGAGGCACCCGTCTGCGCTCTCGTTTCAAACCACGGTGAGGCGTACCGTGACGCTGAGCTTATCAGCCTTGTTACCGATGCAGGCTACGAGTGCGTTCCGATAGACCTTTCAAAGGACGAGATACCCGAGGACTGCCGTCTTATGATAAGCTATAACCCCACAAGTGACTTTATGTCGACCTTTGACGGTGTTTCCGAGGTCAGCGAGATAGAAAAGCTTGATAAATTCCTTGACGGCGTCAATTCCTTTATGATATTCGTTTCTCCGAAGACTCCCGTGCTTCCCAACCTTGAGGAATACCTTTACGAGTGGGGAATTCAGTTCGGAAGACATACGGACGAGGTAGATAATACGTATAACTGCGTTGTTAAGGATTCCTCACAGTCGCTTACCTTTGACGGATATACAGTCGTTTCCGAGTACGTTACCGACGAGAACACGCTCGGCAAGAAGGTAAATAACGACCTTACAAACGCAGGAACTGCTCCGAAGGTCATTTTCCGAGACGCTATGCCTATCATGCCCACGGATAATTACGATTCCACGGGATATTACAATTCAAACGGCTACAACCGCCAGAGAAACGATATTTTCATTACAAGCGAGGATGCCGTTATCGAAGCGAACGGTAAGGTCGTAGGCGAGGCGGGCGAGGTCGATCGCTATCCGCTTCTTACAATCACTACCGAGGGCAGACAGCTTGAGAACAGCACAACCGTTGAGTATTCCTACGTTATGGCGTGCGGCTCTATTGATTTTGCTTCCGAGGCTATGCTTCAGTCAAACGTGTACGGAAACCGTGATTCTCTCTACTCTATGATGAGGATCATGCAGAAGGAGATAGTCTATATTAATCTTGCAAAGAAGCCCTTTGCAAACGTTGATATAGAAAGCCTCACCACAGCCGATGCTACCTCCTATACTCTTATGCTCACCATTATCCCCGCGGCTATCGTGTTCATTACGGGAATGGTAGTTATGCTTAAGAGAAAATCTGAAAGATAAGTAAAAGATTATAATCGAAAAGGAAGCATATCTAAATGTTAAAAAAGCAAACTGTTATCATAGCAGTATTAGCTGTGCTTATCGTCATTCTGACTGTCGGTTATTTTGCCGTTGTAAAGCCTATTACCGAGGCCGAGGAAACGACCGCTGTGACAGAGCCTGTTGAGACAGACGAGGGCGAGCACGTTGCTATGGGTATAGACAAGATACTTGTCTATGAATATATCGAAAGTAAAAATATACAGTCCGTAACCGTAAATAACGCCCACGGCAGATACCACGTATATAAGGATTCTAAGGGTATTGATCAGATAGAGGGCTTCGAGGGAATAGCCTTTGACGAGGAGTCGATGTCTGCTCTTATGACGAGCATAGGCTATGCGTCTGCTATGTATAAGCTCGATGACCCGAATGAGCTCTCCGAATACGGTCTTGTGCCCGTAACCCTTGCGGACGGCACGGTAAAGAGACCTGCTACCGCCGAAATGGTTACAAAGGACGGCAGAAGATACAGTATAGTAGTAGGTGATAAGATAGTTACGGGAAGCGGATACTATTTCCTCTATGAGGGAAGACCCGACGTTGTATACGTTGTGGATAAGACGATAGAGGAGACCGTCCTCTCGCCCGTTGAGACCCTCATAAAGCCTATGATAATCACCCCGATGACTCAGAACGACTATTTTCTTGTTCACGATTACGTTCTCGCAAAGGGTGAGGACACAATAGTTCACGTCGACTATATCGAGGCTGAGGAAAGAGAGAATACCGAGTTTATAACCACCACATTCAGAATGCTCTATCCGAAGGACCTTACTCCGTCCGCAACTGCGGTGTCAAGTGCGATGTATAAGCTCTTTGAGGCAAGCACGGAGGATGATAAGCTTGAGGTGGTGCACCTTGGAGTAAATAACGAGTCGCTTGCAAAGTACAATCTTACGAATAACTGCTATTCACTCTATTATAAGCATGGTGAAAATGAGAATTTTCTGCTTATAAGCCCCAGAAACCCCGACGGAACGTACTATATAGCATCTTCACTTTTTCAGCAGATTGTAAAGGGTAGCTCGGAGACCTTTGATTTTGTGACCTGGTCACTTTTCGATTGGGTAGAGGCGCCCTTCTTCCAGATGAAGATAGGATTCGTTACCGATATAAGCGTAGAATCGGGCGACTTCAGCGTCACCTTTGACCTTGAGGGAGAGGGACAGGAGCTTGTCGTTACCGAGAGAGGCACGGGAAACAAACCCGATGTCACGAATTTCCGTCAATTCTATAAAACTCTGCTTTATGCTTGCTACGAAGGCGAATGCGGACTTATGAGAGAAGAGATGGAGACCTACCGCAGTATGGACGATAGTCGGGCACAGCTTGTTCTCACGATCCACACCGAGAGTGGCAGAGAGCTAAAATACAGATTCTTCAGATATTCCGAGCGCCGTTCGTATATCGAGCTTAACGGCGAGGGAGAGTTTTATACACTCCAGTCGATGGCTGAAAAGATAATTGCAGACGCAAAGAGAGTTCAGTCAGGCGAGCCGATAACAAGCACAGGTAAATATTAAGAGTAAAAGCCTTCGCACATTGTGCGAAGGCTTTTTTTGTGTCCTATTTTCAAAAATGGAGGGGGGGTGATTTGACAAGCTTTTTTCAATATGTTATCATTGTTTCGGAAAGCCGAACGGGGCGGCTTTCGGGCGAGCAGACAGAGGCATTAAAGCGGGTCATTTCCTTATCGGGGGAAAGGAAAACGGGTGATGCCGTGCCCGATGTCTTTGCCTAAAACTCAAATAATAAGGAGCAATAATGTTTAAACTTGACGTTAAAAAATCTATTATAAAGGTCAATGAAAGAGAACCGATAGTTACGGGCGCAAGTAAAGTCTATAAGGTTCACTTTTTGTTCAGTGAGGAGTGGGAGGGCCTTGTAAAAACGGCAGTCTTCAAGGCGGGGGACGTGTCGGTGAGCGTTCTTGCAAACGAAGGCCACTGCATAATCCCTTTTGAGGTCCTTGCCCCCGAAAACGCTGGAAAAGTTCTTTGGGCAGGAGCTTTCGGCTCGGATGAGGACGGAATAAAGCTGCCGACAGAGTGGAATATGCTCGGAGTTATAAATGAGGGAGCAGAGCCCTTTGATAAGGGCAAGGAGCCCTCGCCATCTGTCATAGCGCAGATATACGGAGTCGCCAAAAAGGCAGGGGAAGCGGCAGAGGAGGCAAAGAAGAGTGCTGATACCGCAGAAGCAATCCTTTCAGACTATGAATCGGTATCGGATGAGCTTAAGTACGGTGTTGAGAATGCCCATAAGCGCATAAAGAATCTTGAGCACCAGGTTGCGCCCGAATATTTCGAGACGGACGAGACGGTAGCATACGAGAAAGCCGTACCTGCGAATGCATGCCCCTATGCGGAGCTTCAGAGTGTCGGCGGTATGACGCATAGATCTAATAATCTTATACCGTTTCCGTATGATGTTGCGAGTGGCAGTATGGTGGGTGGACTTCCCCTTACGATTGATGGTGGAGTTATAACTGTGGGTACAGGCACGGCTGTGGGTGGGTTTGCCAATCTGTGTCACTCTCTTACTCTCCCTGCGGGTACTTATACTCTGTCGGGAATGCCGAAGGGAAGCGGACTTATGCCCCTTTATTTGTCTGATAATACAGGAGACCACAGCTTTAGTGATAACGGAGATGGATGTACGTTCACTCTACCCGGGACGGTCACATTTACACAATTGAAGATAGCGGCACTAACCGGGGTCGCTATAGAAACTCCGATAACGATAAAGCCTATGCTTAACGTAGGTAGCACAGCGCTTCCGTTCGAGCCTTACTTTGAGGGGCTTGCAGATACTCCCGTCACCGCTATCGTAAGCAAGGATGCGGAGGGGAATATCCTCTCGTCGATAGAGATGCCCGAAGCTGTAAGAAAACTTGATGGTTACGGTATGGGAATCAATAAATATGCTAATACTGTGGACTTTGAAGCCCTTAAATATTTGAAGAATGTCGGTATAGTAGAATTTACAGGTAGTGAGAGTTGGGAAAAGTACCCTGTTTCAAGTTATCCCGAAGGCATATATTGTTATCAGCATAAAATGCCCGAGAAGCTTATAGGTTATCAGACAAGTTTTTGCAGTCATTTTATAAATGAAGATGGTGTGTTTGCAAGAACTAAAGCAAAGCTCGGCTATTACAGCGACCATGATTCTCTTAACAGGGTTTATTTCATTTCCGACAAGCCCACCGTTACGGAATGGGAAGCATGGCTTGCGGAAAATCCTGTTATGCTCGTTTACGCCCTCGCAGATCCCGTGGAGGAAGACATCTCGGATAAGCTCGGGGATATAGATAATCTCATCGAGGTCGCACCGAGCGGAAAGATAGTCTTTGAAAATGAGGACGGCAGAGCAGTCCACAGCAGCGTCACCTATATGCTTGAGGAGGGAACAGTATGAAATTTATAAAGCTTGCAAAGAAAAATAAAGAGCTTCGCCCGAAGGCTTTTAACGCCTTCTACGGCAGAGAGATAGAAAAGAAGATAAGAGAGCGTTATTCGGTCTCTGACGAGCTTGCTATACTCCGCCAAAGAGACAGTAAGCCCGAGGAGTTTGAAGCGTACAACGCATATGCCGAGGCTTGTAAGGAAGCGGTGAAGGCAGAGATAGAAGCGGAGGGAATATGAAAAAATGCAGATCGATATTGACGTAATAATAAAGTTTGCCGCTCTGCTCGGTGCACTTGGAGCTATATGGGCGGTCGCATATCGCATCATAAAGTGGTTTCAGAAGCAGGAAAAGCAGACGACCGACATCGAAACTCTCCGAATACTTCATATATCCGATACGAAGGAGCTTAAGGACAAGGAGAATGCGGATATGCAGGTAGTCAAGGACGAGCTTTGTGTCCTCAGCTACGCAATGCTTGCCGCTCTTGATGGCTTAAAGCAGCAGGGGTGCAACGGAGAGGTGACTAAGGCTCATGGTATGCTCGAAAAGCACCTAAATAAACAGGCACACGGCCAGACTTGACTAAAATAATAAAATGGAGGTATATAAAATGTCAATACTTAATTTTCTTGCGTCCCATTGGGACAGCATTCTGCTCATTCTGTGCTTTATCATAGGACTTGCCGTTCTATACGTGAGAGGGCAGAAGAATATCGTCTATAAGATACTTTACAGCCTTGTGACAGAGGCGGAAAAGCAGTTCGGCTCGGGAACGGGTGAGCTGAAGCAGGCTTACGTTATTAAGAAGGTATATAATGCACTGCCGGGAGTGCTCAAAACGTTTATATCTGCAGAGCGTCTTGGTAAGTGGGTTGATGACGGTCTTGCACTTGCCAAAAAGAAGTGGGCGGAGAATGCAAACGTCAGCGGGTACATAGAGGGCGGTGAGGTCAAGTGATAATACCGTTTAATTGTGATAAGGTTCGTGTGACTTCTGCTTACGGTAGCAGAGTTCTGAACGGCGCAAAGCAGTTTCACGGAGGCTACGACCTCGTCGGCGTCGGCTCTTATGACGTAGTAGCTGCCGTTCCCGGCAAGGTCATCAGAAGTCGCATAGTCACCGACAAGAGCGATACCACTTGGCAGTGGGGCAATTACGTCTGCGTTCACGGCAGTGACGGGCTCTATTACTATTACTGTCACCTTGCGAGCCGTGCTGTTACCGAAGGTCAGACCGTAAGAGCCGGGGACAAGCTCGGTGTTATGGGTAATACGGGGTATTCTTTTGGAGCGCATCTTCATTTTGAGGTGCGTAACGGCTCTAAAAAGATAAACCCCGAGGACATTCTCGGGATACCGAACAAGACGGGCACTTATACCGCAAAAAATCAGTATGCAGAGGACATCGAAGTCCTTGCAAAGAAGGGAATCATCAACACTCCCTCATACTGGCTTAAGCGTGAGGATATAGACCCCTATTTTGCCGATCTCGTTCACAACATGGCGGAGTTCGTTAAACAAGATTTATCGAAATGAATGTTTTGACAACTTTATATTAAAAAGGTTTGCAAAATAATGGAGAAAGTGCTATAATCAAAAACAATAGAAAAAATTCATTATAACAAGGGAGTAATGGGATATTATGATAATATTAAAAAACATAACTAAAAACGATAATATCATTGAAGCAGATTATTTTCCCGACATTGAAAATGAAGAGATCAATGGACATATAAAGGTTGATGTAGCAACATCTGAAGTAATAAGTTATACTGTTGCACATGGTTACGAAAATTACAAATTCATTCTATACCATGCTCAAAACGATCTATTAAGAATTGCACATCTTGATCCTCTTCCTGCTGAAAGAAAAGTGATTTGGTACTGATATTGAAGAGAAAAGGTGAAATCGATTTTGCAAGGCTTCCTGAATCGAGCATTTAACAAATGAGAAAAGTGCGATGATAAAACTTCGGTACATATCAAGAAATGACAATAAAATTGTTTGTAATGATTTTGTCGAAGATTGCGGTACGCCTATAAAGCTTGTTTTGGATATAAAAAGCAAGGAGCTTGCAGGATATGAACTTCCATGCGATTACGAATGGTGTAAAACACACGTTATGTATGCCAAAAGGCGGACTTCTTTTCAGGGGTGTTTAAGGAAAGCAAAAATATGCAATGAAAAAGGTGAGAGCTGTGTTGATTTTAATACGATTTAAAAGGAAGAGATTTTAATGTATCAAAACAAGCCTTATTTTATGACAAATCCCAAATGGTATTACTATGATCCAAGCGATGGTGAAAAAGGATATAAGTTAACCCCCGAGGCGCCGCTTGAAGCGCAAAAATCGTATGACGAATTTTATGCAGAACATTCTTATACTGATGAGAACGGAAACAAATGGGTTTGTGATTAAAAAACACCAATGATAGCAACCGAAGACAACGATAAAGTTCCCCGAGCGGTAGAGGTGACCCGTACGGGAATTTGGTGTGCGCGTTTCACGGCGCACTACCAATGTTACGTCCCCATGCGCAGGGAATGTTTATAACTAAACGATATTGTTTTCAACCCTGCGCTGTGTCGACCCTAAACAGGGCGTCAAAAAACAAAAAGAGACTGCTTTTGCAGTCTCTTTTGTTTTTTGGTGACCCAAATGAGAGGATAGACGAACCCCGACATCCTCGGAAATTGAGGCATCAGAGAGGGAAAAGTCTACCTCGCGGTACTTTGAGTCGGTAAAATCGAAAATTATCTTTACGCGATCATCGAAGAGGTATATCTTTGTTACGAATGAATCAAAAAGTGTTTTTTGAAAATCCTTATCATCTATATCACCGTCTTTGAAACTTTCAAAATATGCGATTATCTGCTCTCGTGTAACGCTGAAAGCTTCGTTTTCGTAATTTTTTAATTGAGCTTTTATTTCGCATTGCCTCGTTTCGAGCTCATCGAGACGTGTTTTGGTCGCCGGGCTGAATATTCCTTGCTCTATAGCGCTGACAAGATTTTTAAGAGATTTTTTAACGTCGGTTAGTTCGTCCTTCAACCTCTTATAATCGGGATTATCTTTGCAGGAGTTTTGATATTCGATTACCGAATCAGCCATCCAACTTATTACATCGGGTTGCAGAACGTACTCCTTTATTCCGCGTGCGATCTCGCTTTCGATATATTCACGGCGAACGTTTTTCTTTTTGCAAGATCCCCCACCTCGTTTATTACTGCAAACATAATAATAGTGGACAGTTCCGCTCTTACCTGTTCCCGACATACCTATCATATGATCTCCGCACTCACCGCAAAAAAGTTTACCGGTGAGTAGATATTCATCGTCCTTTGTCTTCTTTCCCCGGGGGAACTTTTTCTTAAATCCTTGTTGCAATCTGATCCAGACCTCCTCGTCTATAATGGCAGGTACACCACCTTTAATTTCGATATCATTGAAGATGTAATATCCTGCGATCCGCTTGTTTTGTATAACTCGGTAAAGTGAGCTTACTGTCCATCTATTGCCACGGCGTGTTTTTATTCCTCTCTTATCAAAGTCACGCTCAATCTCCGACAACACTTCTCCGTTGTCAAGCCTTTTTGCAATTTCACGGATAATGGATGCTTCATCTTCATTTATTATGAAGTGCCCTTCGTCATCGGTTTTGAAGCCATAAGACGCCGGACCGTTTGCAAGGCAGTTTTGAGCATTATCTGCTTGACTTCGCTTTATATCTTCTCCCATATTTTCCGAGAAGAACTGATTGACGTTCATCATGGTGCGGAGAGCAAAGCGCCCAGCTGCGTTATTGCCAAACTCCTCTTTTGCGTAAAGCACGCTGATGCCGATGCGCTCCATATCGTTCTCAAATACCATAGCGTTAAGCATATTTCGAGCTATTCGATTTGATTTATATGCAATTATTGCTTGAAATTTTCCCTTTTTCGAATCACGCTGAAGTCTCTGAAAGTCTGCACGTCGGTCAGTTCGTCCCGTCTTTGCGCTATCTGAATATATACCTACTATTTTGAAGCCATTAGTGGCAGCGTATGCTTCGCACTCTGCAACCTGCTGTTCTATCGACTCTTCATGCTGTTTGTGTGACGAAAAACGAGCGTAGATCACAGCAGGAATCGCAGCTTGTATGATATTCTGTTGTGATCTCATTCGTTCTCCTTTTCAAATTCGTAATCGTTTGGGAATATGTTTTTATGATTTGCTCTTTTTATTATTTTTGATAATGTCAAGTAATTCGGCTTCGCCTATAATCGGGATTCGCAGCTCCTGTGCTTTTTGAAGCTTTGATCCGGCTTCTTCTCCTGCTACCAAATATGCTGTTTTGCTCGAAACGGAGCCTGACAACCTTCCACCGGCTTCTTTGATCATTTCAGCAGCTTCTTCCCTTGACAAAGAGGGGAGAATACCGGTAATTGCAATGCTCAAGCCGTCAAGATTCTTGTTTTCAAATATACCATCATTAGTTGTTTTGTTATTGTGTGGAGCATATTCTTTTAATAACTTGTTAACAGTTTCATCTTCACTATCACAATAGAGAAATTCAGAATTCAACTGAGCATCTCTGCGTGATGCAAAAGCTTGTATTTTATGCGGAGAGACTGTTAGTAGTCCGTTTGGTGTAAGGATCCCCGCATTAGGATAGAGAATATTGCAGACCGTTTCTGCATTATCCATGCACCATTGATATTGATCTCGTTTCAGTTTTAATTCTGAAGGTATGTATATACGAGCTTCTTGCACTTGGAGTAAGAGATTTCTTTGGCTAAATATTTCAAGTACTTGAACGTAATCCTTACTTACGGATACAAGTCCATTATCGATCAAAAACGAAACATCTTGTATATCAAGGCACACGCAAGTATTATTTGCACTTCCCCTATATAACAATTTACAAATCCAAGGAATCATATCAGGTCTCGGCTCAATTATCTCCGCAAAATCCAAAAGAGCTTTGTTTTTTGCCGAAGGTGATGCTGTTAAATTCTTGGATGGTTGGTTGACCTGTTTTAAATCGCTTTCAACATTGCCCTCGAATTCCCCAAGTTCCATAGCCAACCTGTACATATGTTTACAAGGCAGTTTCCTACTCTTAAAATCAAAGCAGTCACAATATTCAAGCGCAGCATAATATGTACCATGACTGCCACTGAATTTTCCGGATTTACCTTCTGTGGAAATATCTAAAGGTGTATTTTTGGCACTTTTAGCATTTTCAATTCTTTTTTGCTGTGCCGGTAAATCGTGATAATCGGCCCATTTCGCAAAACTCATATTGCTCCTCTTTCTTAACTATACCAACGCTTAATTTTTAACATTATATTACTGCAAAGTGTCTTGTAGAGCAGTGTCAATAATGACCTCGCCTACAACGACACCATCGAGAATTTTCTGCAATTCATCTATCGCTTCTTTAAGATGGTCTCGTGTATTAGGATTCTCCTCATGAAACGACACATAAACGTGAATCTTTAGAACTTTAGACCATATCTCAACCTCTTTGCTTCGTATTTCCTCATCAATTCCATCAAATGGTGGTAATTCAGGCGAATCCAAGTCCATCAATCGATTGTCCATGTACTGATATGAATAACCTTTTACGTAGTTTAGGTAATTGTTGATTATATTGATGGTGTCTGTTGCGTACTTATAAAACTCTTCACTTATTGTAACTTTATTTTCCCGGCATCCGACGAATATTGAAAGTAAAAGAAAAAGCACTAATAAAACTGATATTTTTTTCATAAAGAACTCCTTAAAGATTACTCATAAAACATACTGCCTTACCGAGGCAGCGGATCTCGTTCAGTTCTTCGCCAATGTAAATAAAAGGCTCGTATTTTTCATTTGCCGGGGCGAGGAGCAATTTCTGTTTTTCGGGATAATAATACCAACGTTTGAGAGTTGCTTCTCCATCTATTATAACGGCGGCGATCTCTCCATTATCTACCATAGGCTGTTGTCTTATAAAAACAACGTCCCCATCGTTTATTCTTGCACCAACCATACTGTCACCTTTTGCTATAAGACAAAAATCAGCCTTAATATCAGCAGATGCCATAATATAGCTTTCGTGATCTTCTTCTGCAAAGATAGGTTCGCCACAAGCTATTTCGCCAAGGAGAGGGAATCGCTTAAGATCAATAGGGTAAATATTAGAAGGAGTTTTATCATATATAAGTTTTTTATTATTGTTTTCTCTCGACATTTCGACATTATAACCCATAAGCCAAACCTCGCTAACGCCAAGCGCAAGACTTAAAATGGTTAATTTATCTTGTCCGGGAGATACTTTATCTGCCACATATTGACTTAAATCATTTTTTCTAATGTACACTTTGTGTTTTTCACAATAAGGTTTGCACATATTAAGTATATCGACTTGTTTCAATCCTCGCTCAGACATTATTTGTCGAAGTCGTTCTCCTGTTGTGTGTTCTTTCATAAAAACAGCCTCTTTCAATATCAATGTGACATAATTATACACCGTTTTGAACTTAAATTCAATACTTTTTGAAAAAAAGTTCAATTTTTTTGATTTTTGCTATTGACAAATTAAAAATATGATGTTATAATGCAGTTAAGTTCAACGAAATTGAATTTTTGTATTAGGAGGAAAATATGTTATACGATTACAGTAAACTATCAGGAAAAATCAAGGAAAAGTGCGGGACACAAGCTAATTTTGCAAAAAAAATAAAGCTATCAGAACGTTCGTTATCATTAAAACTTAATAATATCCGTCCGTTCAAACAATCAGAAATGCAAGCTGCTATAGAAGTTCTCGATATTCCGGAGTGTCAACTGAGCGATTATTTTTTTGTCTCAAAAGTTCAATGATATTGAAGTTCAAAAAGGAGAGATTTATGAGCAACACACCAAAATTCAAAATACCGAAAGAAGAGATAGATAGCTTTTCTGAGAGTAAACGGTTTTGCATTGGTCGATCGGGGTATAAGTCTATCAGAAAAATTCTTGAAGAGCCCGGTGGAAAAGAGTTCCTTGACGAGAAGATCGCAAAAATGAAAGCGGAAAATCATCCACTTATGAAGCAGAGCCCGATAACAGTAAACTCCGGAACGCTGATATCGTCGGAGGTGTAATATGCAATATATTTCATGCCCTCTCTGCGGCGCTAATCTCGACTTTGGAGAGAAGTGCGACTGCACAGTGGAAAGAAATCACGCAGATACATATAGTGACACATCGACGTCAAAGGAAGGTTAATATGACACCAACAAAGAAACCTTCTCCGCTCCCATATGCGGAAGCGGAAAGGATAATAAGAAAGATATACGGCCGCTTTTTTGAGCTGCGGCAGGTAAGGACTATTAAAGAGAACAGGAGAGGCGGATATGAGACAAGGAAGAAAGACAGATAAAGAAAGAGTGATAGATCTTGTAGTATGGGCGGTGACTATAATATGCACACTGCTCGGGCTCTGGATGCTGATATCCTTTTTTGATATCATTACGCACAATATCGAGAGCTACCGTGGGTACGGGGAGTACCTCGAATGGAATTTCTTTACCGTGATGACGGATGCCGTGAGAGGGTAGGGGCATGAATTACGATAATTTTCTAAAAGCTAAAGCGATAAGTGCTCCTGTGTCGGGTTTTGAGGTCTCGCTTGACGAGATAAGCTCTGCGCTGAAGCCTCACCAAAAGATAGCGGTGCAGTGGGCGGTGAGAGGCGGCAGACGTGCACTTTTTGAAGCCTTTGGTCTGGGAAAGACGGCGCAACAGCTCGAATATTGCCGTCTCGTTACCGAGCACACGGGCGGACGTGCTCTTATAGTCCTTCCGCTCGGAGTGAAGCAAGAGTTCACCGAGGATGCGGAAAATCTTCTCGGACTGCCGAAGCCTCCGTACATAAAGACGCAAGAGGAAGCCGATGCGACCGATGCAAGGATCCTTATCACAAACTATGAGAGGGTAAGAGACGGTAATATAGACCCGACTAAGTTCACCGCCTGCTGTCTTGATGAAGCGAGCGTTCTCCGCTCCTTCGGCTCGAAGACTTATCAGACGTTCGTGGATAAGTTCAGAGGAGTACCTTACAAGCTCGTTGCGACAGCGACGCCCGACCCGAACAAATATAAGGAACTGATACATTATGCAGGCTTCCTTGAGATAATGGACACAGGACAGGCACTTACTCGATTTTTTCAGCGTGACAGCACGAAAGCAAATAACCTTACTATCTATCCCCACAAAGAAGAGGAGTTCTGGCTTTGGATATCCACGTGGGCATTTTTTCTCTCAACTCCGGCAGATCTCGGTTTTGAGGCGGAGGGATACGACCTTCCTGCACTTGACATCAGATATCACTGTGTTAAAGACATGAGCGCACCGAAGGAGGACAGGGACGGACAGCTTCAGCTGTTCAAAGACGTTTCTGCCGGACTGACCGAGGCTGCAAGAGAGAAGCGAGACAGTATAGAGGCTCGTGCGGATAAGATGCTCGAAATAGTAAAGAGCGACCCCGACGCACATTTCATACTTTGGCACGACCTTGAGGATGAGAGGCACGCCATAAAGAAGCGTATTCCCGAGTGCACAGAGATCTACGGCGCACAGGATATAGACCTTAAAGAGAAGAACGTCATAGATTTCGCTCACGGAAGGATAAAATACCTTGCCACAAAGAAAGAGATAAGCGGGCAGGGCTGTAACTTTCAGCGACACTGCCACAGAGCGGTCTTTATAGGAATAGATTATAAATTCAATGATTTCATACAGGCGATACACCGCATCTACCGTTTTCTTCAGACCGAAAAGGTCATTATCGACATCATCTACACCGAAAACGAGACAAGCGTGCTCCGTGAGCTTCTCGATAAGTGGAAGAGACACGACGAGCAGACCGAGAAGATGCGAGAGATCGTAAAAAAATACGGCATCTACACCGAGAAGCTGGTGGAGAGGATGCAGAGAAGCATAGGAGTTGAGCGAGTGGAAGTCAAGGGCAGATATTATACGGCCGTGAATAACGACTGTATTCTCGAAACAAAGAAAATGGAAAGTGACAGCGTTGGACTTATCCACACGTCGATACCTTTCAGTAATCATTACGAATATACGCCGTCTTACAACGATTTCGGACATAACGAGGATAATGATAAGTTCTTTGAGCAGATGGACTATCTTACGCCGGAGCTCCTTCGGGTGCTTAAGCCCGGACGCCTTGCCGCTGTTCACGTTAAGGACAGGATCCTATTCGGAAACGCTACGGGGGACGGTATGCCGACGCTCGATCCTTTCTCGGATATGACTGTCTTTCATTTTCTGCGGCACGGATTCAGATACGTAGGAAGAATAACAGTCGTTACCGACGTAGTAAGAGAAAATAATCAGACCTACCGCCTCGGATGGAGCGAACAGTGCAAAGACGGCTCGAAGATGGGCGTAGGCTGTCCCGAGTATATTCTGCTTTTCCGTAAGCTTCCTACCGATACCTCGAAAGCGTATGCGGATGATCCCGTTACAAAATCGAAAGAGGATTACACCAGAGCACAGTGGCAGATAGATGCTCACGGATATTGGCGTTCTTCTGGCGACCGTCTTATAACGAAGGAAGAGCTGACATCAGCTGACGTATCGAAGCTTCAGAAGCTCTATACGAAATACAGCAGAGATACCGTATACAGCTATGAGGAGCACGTTTCTCTTGCAAAGAAGCTCGACGGAGAGGGAAAGCTCCCTGCGACGTTTATGGTGGTCGCTCCTGCGTCTTGGACGGATATGGTGTGGGACGATATAAACCGCATGAGAACGCTGAACAGCACACAGGCAAGGCGAAAGATGCAGATGCACGTCTGTCCCCTTCAGCTTGATATCGTTGAGAGGATAATCAATAGGTATTCAAATGAAGGCGACCTTGTATATGACCCCTTCGGAGGTCTTATGACGGTACCTATGACGGCGGTGAAGATGGGAAGACTCGGCTACGGATGCGAACTCAATCCCGATTACTTCAGAGACGGTGTCGGGTACCTTGAGGCGGCAGAGGACGAGCTCGATGCCCCTACACTTTTTGATATTATGTAAAGGAGAATTACTATGCACTTTAAGACAATTGAAAGAGACGAAGTCCTGCCTATGCTTGAGCAGACGAAAAACGTGAAGGAGCAGAAGGAGATACTCTGTGACCTTCTCGACTGTAATATGAAGGAGCTTAACTCTCTTATAAGAGAGCTGAGGGCCGAAAGGGAAGAGGCGGAGATAAAGCCTGCTCCCGAGGCGTCGAAAAAGAGCCCCACTATAAGCGAGGAGATCGAAGCTGACACGGCGGAATATGCAAAACGGCTTGAAGTTGCTCTATTTGATACGCAGACGAGAGCAGATAAGGCGGAAGCTGAGCTTAAGGATCTCAAGGAGCTTCTTGCTTGGCAGACGCACCGTACACACGAGCAGGGAGAGAAGTGCGAGGCACTCTCCGATGCTCTCGCAAAGGCGCTTGCGCTTATAGCGTCGCTTAACAGAGTTATAAATATCGATAAGCAGAAGGCTTAAATAAAGTTTAATAAATACATAAAGGAGAATAAAAATGTTAAGTCCGACGTTACTTGCTCTCATCGAGGAGCAGCAGAATGGGCACGAGAATGAGCCCTTATTCATGGTAGGAGAACAGCTGAAGGAGATAGCGGAGAGGGAGCCTGTGAGTGCAGAGCTTCTCGAAAAGGATCTTGCTGTCGAGGGTATGGGGCTTGCAGGTGCGGCCGCAGCCCTTCAGAAATATTCAGATGAGCATCACGGCAAGGCAAACTGTTTCTGCATAACGCCTAAAGTGGCAGAGGGGATCTTTCGAGAGTTCTACGGACTGCCCGTGCCCGAGGCAAAGGAAAAAGAGACAAGGACAGAGCCCGAGAGCGAACGCATAGACCTTGCTTCTTTCCTCTGAGGTGTGCTATGGCGACTGTAAAAGGAAAAATGACAAAAGAGGAATGGGAGCGAGAGGTGGAGGCTACGGTAGCGGAGCTTCCGCTTCTGCCTCCGAAGGATACGGTAGACAAGCTGACCGAGAGGGGCGTAATGGGCTCGAACGTGCTTATTTACAGTGCGGCTTACATACATGATCCGCTTGAAGATCGCAAGAAAAAGATGGTAAAGGTGCATTGCACCTTCTGTGGAGAGGACTGCTATCTTCCTCACGTTCCGCTTGATAGTGACGGATGCCATATGAGCCGTCCGCCGGCGCCTTACGGTTTTGAGGAGATAACGTCAAGAGAGACTATATACCACGGGCTTGACTGCCTTTGCCCGAGCTGTGGAGCAGGTGTGAGAGCCGTGCACGTCGGCAGATTTCATCAGATACTTGAGATAGAGTCGGTCTGCTGTCTTTCTCTTCACAACGTGAGAGGGCATCTTGCTCTCCTTGCGTGGTCTATCGCAAAGGAATGCGATAAAGAAGGAAAGATATTCTACGAGATGCGCCGATATGAAGGCTTTGTAATTGTCGGCGGGAAGCCCGTAAGGGTGAGCGGCCACAAGAACAATATGGGGTACGGTCATATATGGCTTCCACGGTGGGAATGGAGAAAGCGCTTTACTATGGAGCTGGGCGACTGGGTGATAGATGAGATAATAAACCCCGATGTGTCGCTTATCGAGCAGACAGACTGTGCTCACAGTGCTCTCGGGGAGTATATAGCGGAGTGCGGCAGTAAGATCTCTCCCGAGTCCTATCTTCTGCTTTGGAATAAGTATCCGAATATTGAGAATCTCGTCCGAGGAGGTTTCTCACTTTTGCTTGCCGACGTCATCAGCGAGTGCGAGGGATATGCGCAGAGCTATGCTCACAAGGCACTCGATAAGGATGAATTTGCGGAGATCATAAACGTAAAGGCCGCAAAGCCGCAGGATATGCTTGGGTGTGAAAAGGACGAGCTTCGAATAGCGAGAAGCTATGCTCTGACGGTATTTGATTTCTATAAGTGGGTCAAAGCGGAAAAAGGACCTAGGCTTACGACTGCCTCACTTGATAAAGCTAAGGGCTTCAATATAGGCAGACTTAAGGAACTGCTCTCGGGGCAGTGGGGACGTTTTAGGGCGCCTGTGGTGCGTACCATAAATTATCTCGAAAAGCAGAGAAGTGTCTGCGGAAGTCTTGCAGGGCCCGCATACCTCGGAGACTATTGGGATATGCTTTGCTCGGTCTATCGGACAGTGCCGGCAGAGCTTGCCTTCCCAAGAGATCTGAAGATAGCGCACGATGATATCATGCTTCGTGTCAAGGAAAAGGAAAACAAGGCTCTCTCACGAAAGATAAGAGCGAGAGCGGCAAAGCTGGAGGTGCTCACTTATTCAAGCGAGGCTCTCGGGCTTATGATACGCCCGGCACACTCTCACAGCGAGATAATCAAAGAGGGAAAGATGCTTCATCACTGCGTAGGCACTTATGCAAAGTCTCACGCAGACGGTAAGACTACAATTCTCTTTATAAGACACATAGACGAGCCCGAAAGACCTTTCTTTACTCTCGAATACCGTGAGGGGAAGGTCAATCAGAACAGAGGAGACCATAACTGCTCGAGAACCGACGAGGTAATAGCATTTGAGGCCGAATGGCTGAATTATATTTCAAAATTAAAGGAGCTTAACATATGAATAACGCAATTATCGGTGCGGCACCGAATATGCCGGCGAGAGAGATAGGAATAGTAACGGCGGAGATAAAGGAGCTGTGCCTTCAGGCGAACAGAACGGCTCTTATGTACGCTATCGAAATAGGTCGCAGACTTGTAGAAGCAAAGAGCGTTCTTCCTCACGGAGAGTGGGGACGCTGGCTTTCCGACGAGGTCAATTTCTCGCAGTCGACCGCTAACAATTTTATGAAGCTTTTTGAGGAATACGGCTCTGCGCAGATATCTATTTTCGGCGCAGTTTCAAATTCGCAAACGATTGAGAATTTGCCTTACACAAAGGCTCTTCAGCTCCTTGCCGTGCCGGCTGACGAGAGGGAAGCCTTTGCTGAGGAGGTAGATGCGGAGAATATCTCGGTTAAAGAGCTGCAGGCGGCGATAAAGGAACGCAACGACGCTATAAAAGAAGCTGAGGAGGCAAAAGCCAAGCAGGCAGAGATAGAGGACCGTGCAGAAGCGGCAGAGCTTGCGAGAAAGGAAGCAGAGGAGAGGGCGCTTGAAGCCGACGCTCTAAAGGAAAAGGTGGCTTCACTTGAAGCGAGCCTTCGTCTTTCGAAGGAAAAGGTCGCACAGACAAAGGAAAAGCTGAAGAAGGCACAGAGCGACCCGAAGATACCGCCCGAAAAGCTGGCAGAGATAAGAGCCGAAGCCGAGAAGGCGGCAAAGGAAGAGACCGAGAAGAAGCTTGGTGCCGAGCTTGAAGCGGTGAAAAAGAAAGCACAGGAAGCGGAAGCCTCCCGCATTGCCGCAGAGCTTGCTGCAAAGCAGGCCTCAGAACAGCTTGAAGAGACGAAAAAGAAGCTAAAGACTGCAAATCCCGCAGTCACAGCTTTTAAGACTATATTTGATACTCTGCAGGACACCGCAGAGAAGGCTAAAGCGAAGATATCCGAGATAGGAAAGGATGATCCCGAAACTGCAGAGAAGCTCACCGCTGCACTTAAAGCCTTCGGTGCGAGTCTCGGAGGCTGATATGACGGGCGAGGAGCTTAAGTGGGCGTTTCTTCACGGTGTGCCGGTGAGGATCATAAACAAGGTGGCAGGTACCGACTTCTGGTGCAAGGAGTTACACGAGATAGTTTACGGCCGTGATGGGCACGGAGGCGTGCGAGTCTCGGCGGTGTGCATAACGAGGGCGGGACCTGCGCCGAGCCTTTTGCGTGCGAGATCTACTGACGTTATTTTTGCAAGGGAAGGGGATGCGGAGAGATGTGCAATGGAAATATCGGATATCCAAAGCGAAGCTGTCTCGTAAAGAGAGACGGGAGAGGGAATTTTTCGGTCGACGGGGTGGATATGTCCGCCCTTTCGCCCGAGCTTTACAGCTGTATATGTAAATTAAAGGACTATGAGGCGTCGGGGCTCTCTCCCGATGACGTGGAAACGGTAAAGCAGCTCTATGACGGTGCGGTTGAGACTATAAACGGACTTAGGGCAGAGATAGCCGAGATGAAAAAGAAGCTCGTGGAGCTTCCCGTTCGTCCCGGGGACGTGATATATGACTGCTGGCAGTTTATGAATCCCGATATCGAGCACCCGACGATAGAGCGCATGGAGGTCAGCGACGTGACGGTGACAAGTCGTGACGGGAGATACGAATACAGGGCGAGAGGGGCGTCGTCCGACATTGCGAGACGGCTCAGACGAGAGGATTTCGGTAAGATCGTTTTCCTTGACCCCGAAAAGGCAAAAAGCTTTGCGGAGAGGTGCATCAATGAAAGAAACAGAACTTAAGCCCTGTCCGTTTTGCGGTGGAGAGGGAGAGATAGTAAATTGCCACGTTTACCTCGATGATGCAATACGTGTAAGGTGTCGCTCTTGCCATGTGGTTACGCATGCGGTGCTTATAGACCATCCTGCGTATACCGAAAAGAGCGGTGGGGAGCTTGACGAATCTACCAGATATACAAAAGAACAGGCCGCAGCCGTTGCAGCGTCGATGTGGAACAGGAGAGCAGACAATGAGCAAAGAGAAGCAGATTGAGGAAATGGCTTGGGATTTATGCGATATTCCAAAGCACCCAAGTATTAAGTCGTGTGAACAATGTGGCAACAAGCGTTGTCTCGCTATGTATTACGCAGAGAGAGCATACAACGCAGACTACCGCAAGCAGAGCGAGGGGGAGTGGCTAATAAATAGAAGCTCGGTTGAAGCCGAGTTCAAATGCTCCGAGTGCCGTTATTCTTATATTGATGCGGATAGTTACGCAAAAGTGGAATACAACTATTGCCCTAACTGCGGAGCGCATATGAGAAAGGAAGATGAGGGGAAATGAAAGAACGAAAGTATTTAGCAATTAGCATTAAGCACACAGAATGGAAATGGAAGTTCGGAAAGCCTTGCGTTTTGTGGGGTTGGCATCAAACAAAAGATGATGAAAAAAGATGCTTTGCTGATTACACACAATATCCAAACAAAGCGGAAGTGTATTCTTTGCAAGATTGGTTAGATAGTGGTTATGGCGATATTATCAAAAAGGATGAGCCTGTGCATATGACAATAGACCTTTGCAAGAAATACAAAAATTATGATACTGTTTTGATTGATAAAGAAGAATATATCAGTTATTGCAAAATGGCTTGTTTGCCACTCGACCACCCAACCGAGAAAGGCGGTGAATGATATGCGAGAGATTTTGTTTAGGGGGAAGAGAATAAGTGACGGCTCTTGGGTGCACGGTGGAATAATGAAAACATTCCACCCGAATTTTAATCACGAAAGCCCCGAAGCCTTTAATCTGCGAAAAGAAAATTGCTACTGTATTTGCACAGGAGGAAAAGATATTTTTGTAGAACAATCTTCCATAGAACAATACACAGGCTTGACCGACAAGAACGGCAAGAAGATTTTTGAGGGGGATATTTGTGACTTTAGCATTCTTGGTGGTGACCATGTGTTTGTAAAAATAACTATTCAATATGGATGTGTGGGGTTTGAGCCTTTGGATTATGACGATGTACATCCAGATGACCAAAAATGGACAAGTTTTTGGAAAAGCGAAGAAGATGAAATGTGGAACACAGACTATTTTACTGTCATTGGAAACATACACGATAACCCCGAGCTTTTGAAAGGCGGTGCGGAGTGATAACTTATGAAATTAAGGACGTAGTTTGCGACTACGGTCTATATGAAGACGGAGAGCTTAAGCTCATTCTTAATTCAAGAGCAAACGCTGAGCTTATTAAAAGAATACTTGAGATAGACGTTAGTGTGCCGAACGTTGCAACACGTGCGAATATGCTGGAGCTTCCTTGCAATATAGGGGACACCGTTTACAAGGTGGCTGCGGACGGAGCGGTCGTGTCGTTCAAGGTAACGGGATTTGAGATAAGAGGCGACGGAGCACATCCCGGAAAATATTTGTCGGTCAGATCACTTTACGGCAGTACGATCGGGCGGATCTCTTTTGACAGCATAGGAAAGACGGCGTTTTTTGATAGAGACAAGGCTCTCGAGGTGAAGAAAAACAGGCAGAAATAAAGAAAGGAAAAAGACATGAGGCGAGTTAAGAAGCGTATATTCTCGGGCGTGGTATGTGAGCAGATCGTGTACAGCGTTTCGGACAGGGTTAAGAATATCGGCGCAAGCTCGCCTCGTGTTCGTTTCAAGAACGAAGCGGAGAGGGCGGCACACCGCATAGGTATCGCAAGGCGCAAGCATGCAAGGCTTGTCAATGAGAATTTTTCTCCGTCGTCCTTTTACAGCACGCTTACCTTTGACGACGCCCACGAGGTTCACACATTCGACGAGGCACGCAGACTTCGAGCTCTTTACCGCAGACGTCTTCAATATGCATTTCCCGGCGCAAAGATAATCATCTATATGGGAAGAGGTAAAAGCACTCACCGTATTCACTTTCATATGCTCTCGGACGGCGTTCCGAAGGACTTTATAGAGAAAAGCTGGCAGCTCGGCACGGTTAAGCGTGTCGAGCCTCTGCGCCATCATAATTTCTACGACGGCGTCAACTACGGACAGGATTATACCGGCCTTGCTAACTATCTTTTCGACCACTGGTCTGTCGAGCAGGGCGGTCACCACTATATGTCAACGAGAAATCTGCGCTCGCCCGAGGAAGAAAAGGCGACCGAGGTAAAGAGAGCTTACACAAAGGACAAGCCTCCAAAGGCTCCCCGTGGATACGTGCTCGTCTCCGCTTCGGTGACGGATTTTGGTTTCCTATATTATAAATACATAAGACTTTCAGAAAAAAGAAAACGGGGAAGGCCCCCGAAAGACTCCCCGTAAGGGGAAATAAAAATTGCCGAAAAGGTCGGCGTTTTTATAGCCTTGTAAATGCGTAAATTTTTAAGACGAAATACCGCCCTTATATTTTGCTTACTTTACATAGCGTCCCAATGAATCGTCCTATGGCGTGCTCGGCGGGAGTGCGGATTAAAAATTTACGCATAAAGTAAGTAAGAGAATACAAACAAAAACAGAGGAGGAAGGAACAGATGGCGAATTTTAATTTAACGAGATTTGAGATAGCGGGCAGGATATGCCGAGATCTCGAGGTCAAGATGATAGCAGGGATCGGTTCTTCGGTGCTTGAGGTCAGAGTAGCGGTGAGGCGTGATCGTGGAGAGCAGGGGAAGGAGCCGCCTACCGACTTCTTTACGGTGACGGTATACGGAACTATGGCCGAGACTATCGGAAAGTATTTCCGAAAAGGATCCTCGATATTCCTTGCAGGGGCTATACGGACTAATACTTTTGAGACAAGAGACTCTCAGAAGCGGACTGCTACCGTCTTTGTTGCCGATTCATTTAAGTTTGTCGATTCAAAGGCCGAGACCGAAGCGCTCGGTTCTGTCTCTGCGCCCTCGGATGATGCTCCGAGGTTTGCGGGCGGCACCGGTGCACCGAGCTTTGAGCCCGTCTGCTTCGATGCGGGCAACGAAGGCCTGCCGTTCTGAGGTGAGCTATGACCTTAAAGGAATTATACCGCTTGAACGATCTCAAAAAGCTGATAAAGAGGACAGAGGCTCGCATAGCAGAGGTGGAGGCTCTTCTTGATCCTGCGAGTACGAATTTCTCGGGTATGCCGAGAAGTCCTACCTCACGCAACGTCACTGCTACGGAGATGGCACAGCTGATAGACCTTAAAAACGAGCTTGAAGCACAAAAGCTTGAATACGTGGCGAAAGAGACGGAGATAGAGCAGTTCATACATAACATCGACGACTTTCACGTGAAGCTCATTGTGGCTTATCATTTCATCGATATGTATACGTGGCGGCAGACTGCACAGAGGATAGGCGGCGGAAACAGTGAGGACAGCGTGCGCAAGGCTTGTGAGCATTATCTTGAGAGATACAACAGAAAGCACTCCTCTATGTCATCCTGAATTCAGTAAGGGATCTTACAGTGGTTAGTTTACTCTTTATGAGATTCTTCGTTTCACTCAAAATGGCATAGTAGATAAAAGTTGTCCGTTTTGTCCGCCTCCTCTGTGATATACTGTATACTGCGAAAAGCAGATGAAAGGGGAGTGAGAGGGGGGTATCAAGGTACTGTAAAGATGTGAAAGCACCTTGCGGGCTCGCTGACCCCAAAAAGCGCACAGTTAGTGGGCGAAAAATTCAAGCGACTTTAATTGAAAATCATTAAAGCAGATATTTAATATCTGCTTTTTTGCTGCAAAAAATATGAAAAAAGGGGGGTGATTTCCTGTGGCAAAAGGTGAAAAAAATGCTGTTTTGGATAAAAATTCGGTTTATATTTTGCAAGCTGGAACTCCCGTTTTTCTTAAAACTGCCGATATATGTGCAATAACAGGAAAATCAAATCAGTGGATCGGACAGCTCACCTCGCAGGGAACACTGAACAAAACCAAGACAAAACACGGATCATTATATGAGCTTTTGCCGAACATTAAAGCATACTGCGAAATGCTCGAAGAGAGGGTAGAAGAGCGAAGCGATAACCCGGACATTCAGAAGCTTGAAATAGAAAAGCGACAAGCCGACGTCAAAGCAAAAAAGATAAAGACAACGATGCTTGATTACGAAATGAAAGAGCTCAAGGGTAAAATGCACCGTTCTGAGGACGTTGCGTCGATGACTGCCGATCTGATATACGCCATAAGAGGAGCGATGCTCGCTCTTCCGGGACGGCTTTCCGTTGATCTTGCAGGCATTTCCGATCCCGCTGAAATATCAGCGCGGATTCAAAAAGAGGTGTATCTTCTCATGGACGAACTTTCGTCTTATGAATACGATCCCGAAAAATACAGAGAGAGGGTAAAAGAACGTTATGGGCGTGACGTTACTCTCGGGGCAGATGATGACGACGAATGATGTAAAGAAGCTGAATGCCGCGATAGCTAAAGCTATAGCCGGCATGAAGCCTCCTGAAAATCTTACCGTTTCGGAATGGGCAGATAAACACCGTAGACTTTCGGCTGAAGCATCGGCTGAAGTCGGTCAATGGAGAACGAGCAGAACGCCGTATCTACGTGAACCGATGGATGCTTTCACAGACCCGAAAGTAAGACGAATCGTTGTTTGGGCATCTTCACAGGTTGGTAAGAGCGAAATGCTTAACAACATGGTCGGTTATGCAATATCGGAGGATCCCTCCAGTATATTGTATATTCACCCGACGAAGGGGGATGCAAGAGACTATTCAAAGCTTCGCATTGCACCTATGATACGTGACTGCAAGGTGCTGAAAAGCAAAGTTGCAGAAGCTAAAAGCCGTGATTCCGGCAATACTATACTCCAAAAATCTTATCCCGGTGGAATACTTACTTTATGTGGTTCAGGCGAGGCCCACGACCTTTGTTCAAAGCCTATTCGATACATCTTCGGCGACGAACGCGACCGCTGGGAGGCATCAGCCGGAAACGAGGGCGACCCTTGGGAGCTTGCTCGTATACGTCAGCTAACGTTTTATAACTCAAAGGCTGTCGAAGTATCGACTCCTACGATAAAAGGATCCAGCAATATTGAGAAGTCCTACAACGAAGGCACGATGGAACGTTGGTGTAATAAATGCCCTCATTGTGGCGAATACAGTGAGATAACATTTGAACAGATACGCTTTGAATACACCGAGAACAAGGTCGGAAACGCCAAATCGTTTGATGTTACGGACATATTCTATATCTGCCCCGAATGCGGTGGAACCTGTACCGAGCATGAAATAAAGACGCAGGACGCAAAGTGGATAGCAGATAATCCCGAAGCATATGTGCGGAATCAAACACGTTCGTTCAAACTTACTTCATGGGTGTCTCCTTGGGCATCATGGAAATCAAGCATCATCGAATATCTCAAGGCACTCGGAGACCCCGAAAGAATGCAGGTCGTATATAATACTCGTTTTGGCTTGCTTTGGGAAAATCGAGGTGAGATCGAAGATGAAAATAGTGTTATGTCTCGTAGGGAAGATTACGGCACAGATGATAACGGAAATCCAATTGAACTTCCCGACGGTGTTCTATGTCTTACCTGCGGCGTTGATACACAGGATGACCGTCTTGAATATGAGGTGGTCGGATATCGTCATTTCGGCGAAAACTGGGGTATTAAAAAAGGCATCATAATGGGGCGCCCCGATACAGACGAGGTATGGGAAGAGCTGGACAATGTTCTCGATCACGTATATCGATACAGAAACGGCGTCGGTCTCAGAATATCTACGACGTTTGTAGATGAAGGCGGACACTTCACAAACGAGGTGCGTCAAAAATGCCGAGAACGTCTGGGAAAAAAGGTTTTTGCTATCAAAGGTGCCGGAGGCGACGTTCCCTATACAGCTCCGCCAAAAAAACAGAAGATCGTTATCGGCGGAAAAGCTATTGGCACCTGTTGGTGGTATAAACTTGGCGTCGATTCCGGAAAGCATATTATTATGGCAAATCTCAGAGTGCAAGAGCCCGGAAGTAAATATTGCCATTTTCCGAAGCGAGATGACTATGGATCTGCTTATTTTAAAAGCCTTCTTTCAGAGGCCAACGTATACGACCCAAAAACCAAGAAGTACGTGTGGAAAAAGATCCCCGGACACGAGCGAAACGAAGCTCTCGACTGTAGAAACTACGCAAATGCGGCAGAAAAGACGTTATCTCCCGATTATGACGCTTTACAGCAAAAATTAACCGGAGCAAGCGCTGTTCCTACATCGTCGAGTGTCCCGAAGTCTACACACAAAAAAACACCGAAACGAAAGCAAAATCATTTTGATGATTGGTGAGGTAAAATATATGACAAAAGACGAGGCAAAGGTCTTATTCAACTATTATGACACGCTTATAACAAAGCTGACAGAAGCAAAACTTGCTCTTGTTAGCGGCGGAGTTAAGAGTTACACTATCGACAACCGATCGCTTACTCGATTCGATATTGACTCTCTCGGCAGTGAGATCGAGGATGCGGTAAAAAAACGTGATATATACAGAGCGATCATGAACGGCGGAAAGTCGCGAAAAGCGTTCGCTATTGTGCCGAGAGATTTTTAATATGAGCATTAGTCCGAGAGGGCTGTGCTGCGGAATACCGACAGATTTTGCTCCTTTGCTGTCGGGCTTCCGCTTTTTTGATGGGAGGATAAAATGGACGCACCTAAAACGATCATGCACAAAGCTCCACAGGTAAAAGGTTATGGTGATGCCGGTGCGAGCGTGACTAAGAGATCCTTGAAAGGATTTACCGCAAGAAGCGGATCCCCGAACGAGGATATAAACTATAACAATTACACGTTGCGCCAACGAGGCCGAATGCTGTATATGAGCTCTCCAATAGCTTCTTCTGCTATCAATACCACCAGAACGAAGGCTGTAGGAATGGGGCTACATATGAAATCTGCCATCAACCGCACTATTCTTGGCCTGTCCGAGGAAGAGGCGAAGAAATGGGAGAAAATGACCGAGGCTGAATTCAATATGTGGGCAAAGAACAAACAGAATTGCGACGCATTGGGGCTAAATAACTTCTATGGGCTCCAACAGCTTGCTATATTATCTTGGCTCATGTCGGGGGATGTGTTTGCGCTCTTTACAAGAGAGGCTTCAACGCTGACAAATCCGCATCAGTTGCGCATACACCTGATTGAAGCCGATAGGATAAGCACACCTACAGGAAAGGTATCAACTACGGGATTTACAGCCATAGAAGGTCGCGCCGATAACGGAAATAAGATATTCGATGGCGTGGAGATCAATTCTCGCAATAAAGCGGTTGCTTATTACATTCGCAATACCTATCCCTATCAAGCTGCTGCCGAGCAGACAGAATGGCAGAGAGTGGCTACCATCGGAGAAAAGACGGGGATGCCGAACATTCTTCACATAATGAACGCTGAACGCCCCGATCAATATAGAGGAGTTACATATCTTGCGCAGGCCATTGAGCCGATCCTTCAGCTCCGTCGATACACAGAATCTGAGCTGATGGCCGCATTGATTCAAACGTATTTTACGGCTTGGGTAGAAACCGAAGCACCGACGTCTGATATACCATTTGCCGAGGTCGGCGCCGGAAGCACTATCGGTGCACCTAACGGAGAATCGGACGACTTAAGCGAAGATGAAAGCGAATATGAAATGGGTCCGGGAACGACCCTTCATCTTCAGCCGGGTGAAAAGGTGAATTTCGGAAACCCTACGATGCCGACAGCAGGATTCGAGACGTTTACAAAGACCAATGAAAAAATGATAGGCGCAGGCATGGAAATCCCTTATGACGTGCTGATGAAGGAGTTTAATTCTTCGTACAGTGCCGCAAAGGGAGCACTTGAAGAGGTATGGGAAGCTATAAAAATGCGTCGTTCGTGGCTTGTAGATGATTTTTGCCAGCCTGTATACGAGCGTTGGCTTGCCGAAGCGGTGGCTCTCGGACGGATAAAAGCTCCCGGATTCTTCAATGATCCGCTTGTCAGAGACGCATGGTGTGGCGCACGTTGGGACGGTCCTGCACAGACGCATCTTGATCCGCTCAAAGAAGCGAACGCAAATGCAATAGCTGTTGACAGAGGTTGGAAAACCAATGAACAGGTTACAAGAGAACATTATGGAGGCGACTGGACGGATAATGCCGAACGACGTAAGCAAGAGGATATGATCCTACCGCCGCCTGCTTCACAAACTATATTACTTCAAGAGGAGGGCAGTAAAAATGCCGAATAAAACCTTTATTCCGATCGATATTCGCCGCGCTTGTTATGCAATGACAAACGCAAACGGAACCGAAGCAGAGATCTCTATGTATGGTGACATCGTAGAGAGTCAGCCTATCAATTACTGGACAGGAGAGCCTGTAGAAGGGGATTTTATCATTCAAGATGAATTTTTGGCAGATCTGAATACCATTATTTCCTCGGGATGCAAAAAGCTCACCTTGCGTATGCATTCATACGGTGGCGATGCAGGTGTTTCTATTCTAATTCACAACCGTTTGCGTGAGATTTCCGCAAGTGGTATTCAAACTGTATGTATTGTGGACGGAGTAGCGATGTCCGGAGGGTCACTGATTATGTGCGCCTGCGACAATGTAAGAGTAAACCCGTCAAGCCTTATCATGATACATAAGGCTTGGTCGTTCCTGTTTGGTGGTTATAATGCCGACGAAATGCGTTCCAAAGCAAAGGAAAGTGATGCTTGGGATAAGGCTCAGGTAGAAATTTATAAAAGAAAATGCGGTATGAGCGACGCTGTGATCATGCATATGATGTCCGAAACGGCTACAATGACCGGCAGAGAGGCTTTTGAAAAAGGTTTTGCAGATGAGATCATTGAAGATGCCGAGCCTTTGAATATTGCTGCGAGCGCAGACCGCACGGCTATTTTTGTCAAAGGGCAAAAGCTGCATTTAGCGCGCGGTATGACTGCTCCCGAAAACATTCCGATTGCAACGCCCGGCCAAGGCGATGTAAATAAAATAACCACAAAAAATGAAGGAGGTATAACTATGGCAAAAAATCTTGAAGAGCTTAGGGCAGAGAACCCGGAGCTTGCAAGTGCAGTCGAAGCGGAAGTAAGAGCCGCTGCGACTTCCGAAAATGCCGCAAACGAAGCGAATGCGGCGAATACCGAACGCCAGAGACTTGCCGATATAGACGAGATAGCACATCTTTACGATGCTGAGACCGTCCGTGAGGCAAAGTACGGCGAAAACAGATGCAGTGCGGCTGATATGGCATTCCGTGCAGCACAAAAGGCAGCAAAGAACGGTACTGCGTTTATGGCAAATGCGGCATCTGATTTTGCAGAATCCGGCGCAGCGGCCGTTACTGCTTCTCCCACTACTCCCTCGGGCGATGCCCCCGCAACTCCCGAGCAGAAGCTGGCAGATGCAAGAACCAACGTCAAGACCCTGCTCGGCAAAAATTAAAAGGAGGATACCAATATGAGTGATCTTTACAGAAATGTCGGTGAAATGAACTATGACGGTCTCATTTCCGATCTTACCCCTCGTACAGAAGTAAGAGGCGGTACTATTGCCGCACTTGAAAAGGAAACCGTTCTCAAACGCGGTACTATTCTCTCAAAGAATGCAGACGGCAAGCTCATCGTCCTTGGTTCAGGCGAGGGTACGGTCAACTCTATTCTTTGTGACGACGTTACGGTTGGTGCTTCAGATGTTGAAACCGCTGTTTATACAGCCGGTTGCTTTGATCTCGATAAGACAACCGTCGCAGATGATTACACGATAACAGCAGAAGATATTGACGCACTCCGTAAATACGGAATCGTGTTCAAGAACGCTTCTGACATTTAAGGAGGTGCAAAACAATGCCCGGAACAATTAACTTTTTTGATACTTATACGCTGATCGCACTTGCCGAAGAAATAGTGCCTCAGGCATCATTCTTCCGTGATCGTTATTTCCCCACCGGAGCAAGCGACATATTCGCTTGCGATAAGGTCCTGACCGAATATAAGAAGGGCGACCGCAAGATGGCTTGCTATGTTTCGCCCAGAGTCGGCGACATTCCTGTCGAAAGACTCGGTTTCACTATCAACGAGTACGAGCCTGCATATATTGCACCTTCCCGTATGCTCACTCTTGATGATCTCAACAAGAGAGGTTTCGGCGAAGCTCTTTATCCCGGCCAGACTCCCGCACAGCGTGCAGCACAGCTTCAGCTCAAAGACCTTACAGACCTCGACAGTCGCATTGCGCGTCGTGAAGAGTGGATGGCAGTTCAGACGATGATAAACAATGCCTGCGAAATACAGGAATACATCGACGAGAAAACAAAGGGCGAGAAGCACTATATCCAGTTCCATGAAGGTAAAGCCGGTGAGCATAAGTACACCGTTACGAACACTTGGAACTCTGCTAACGGAGATTTCTTCGGTGACGTAAAGAATATGTGTCGCATGCTTTCAAAGCGTGGTCTCCGTGCGGCTGATCTTGTGCTCGGCACGAACGTTGCAGATGCTATTCTCAACATTGAGAAGGTTCAGAAGCTCCTCGATAAGAATAGCGGTGTTATTATAGGTCAGATAGAGCAGGAACTCGCACCTTATGATGGCGTTGTTTATATGGGAACGCTTAACTTCGGTGGCTTCAAGCTCAATCTCATCAGCGTTGACGAGAGCTACGTTGACGAAAACGACGTTGAACAGAAGTATTTCCCGGCTACATCCGCAATGGTCACAGCTCCTGCTTGTGGTCATATGATGTACGGTCAGGTAACACAGATCGACCACGGTTCTACGGACTACTCTACATATGCGGCATCCCGTGTACCGAAGTTCCATGTTGACAGTGACAGAGATATCCGCAAGCTCCGCCTTGCGTGCAGACCTCTGGCTGCCCCTAAGAACTACTGCCCCTATATCTACGCAGAAAATGTAATAGCTTAAAGCTAACGATTGAAAGGAGCAAGACAATGAGTAAGATCAAAATAATCAGCGGTTGCTATGGTCACAGAGAGGGCATTTTGAACATTCCGAAAAGTGAGAAAGACCCGCCTTTCGAGGTCAGCGATGCAGAAGCGGAGCGCCTTGTATCTCTGGGGGTGGCGATGTATGTTGACGGAACACCCGAATTTCATAAGAAAAGTAACGCCGTTCCCGATAACGAGGATATCGAAAATTCAGCTTCTACGCCGGAGAATGCTTCAAAAATCACTTATAGTCCCGATATGTCAGTTGGTGATTTAAGAAAAGCCGCCAAGGAACTCGGAGTTACAATTCCGTTCGGCAGTTCAAAAGAGGATATGGCAAATCTTCTTAATGAAGCGAATGAAATCCCCACTCTTGACGTGGAGAGCCCCGTTTTATGAGTTTCAAAGACATGGTAGAGGCAGATAATAAAGCCATATTCTTAAACGATTCAGAATTTGCCGAAAAACACACGGTAAGGTATGACGGCAAGGAATACGCTGATATTTCCGTCCTCTTTATAAAAGTCAAAGAACTCGACAAAAAAGTGCGGAATATGGAGGGGACTTTCGGAATAACCGCAGTCCTTTATGTTGCAAAGAGCGATCTCGGAGGAAGAACGCCCGAAAAAGGTCAGAGAATATCTTTAGATACGGGAAAAGCGCTCGGTAAACCGCTCTTTTCGGTTTTCAAGATAGCTACCTCAAAATGCGAGGTTGGCATGGTGACCCTTGAATTGGAGGCTTACGATGAGTAATGTGTATAGTTCATCAGGAAATAAAGACCGCGAGATATGGATAGATGATATCGGTGCAACATCCCTCGACCGTGTAACAAAGATCCTTGCAGGTATTCCCGGAGGCGCAAAGAAAGCAATAGGCTCAGCACTTAAAAGGGCTTCATCTTCGGGTGAAGCCTTTGCCGCACGAGCAGTCAGAAGTGAGTATCATATCGGCGCATCGGATTTTAAGGAATACACAAAGTCGAGTAAGCAGATAAGTGCTACGTCGGCAGGTACTGAGGTAAGCATCAAATATCACGGCACCCATATTCCGCTTGTGCGTTTTGACACCCATTATGATAAAGACGGCAAGGTAGTATCCAGAGTAAAACGTTCATCCGCTCGTGAAACTCTGAACAATGCATTTACTGCTATGTTTGGCGGTGTAGTAGGCATCTATGAACGAAAGGGAGATGCACGTTTCCCTTTGCGTCAGTTATACGGCCCCGCTACACCCCAGATGATGGATGCAAACGATGATGTTTCGGAGTCGATCGCAAATCATATGCGAGAAACATTTGACAAAAGAATCGAGCATGAAATGCTGCGAGTAATGAACGGTTGGGAGGGTAAACAATGACAGCAGCTATACTCATTGATAAACTAAAATCTTTCATTGAAAATTCGGTGAAGGATTTTTCTCTGCCCGAGAGGGTACAGGAGGGAGATACGGAAGAGATCTTCCGAGCTCCGAATGTCTATAAACTTCGCCTTGACAGCAGCGGAGAAGCGAAAAAGAAAGCCCCCTATATCATCATACAGCTTGAAAACGGTGCACACAAGCAAGTAAAAGGTGAAAACGCTCAGGCGTCGGTCAATATACGCTTGATATTTTGCGTTTACCATGAAGATGAACAGGAGGGCGCAGTGGCCTTGCTCAATGTCATAGAAAAGGTTCGTATGGATCTCTTGCGTCACATCGTAATAGGTGGGTGCTTCAAACTCGACACCGAGGAAAAACTTGAATGGCTTATCTATAACGAGGATACAGCTCCTTACTATGCCGGAGAGATGATAGGTACATTTTTAATTCCACCCATAGAAAGAGAGGCCGAAACATGGCTAAAACCTTAAAGAAAAATACCGCTTCCGAAGAAAAAAGCGGTATTTATGTTTATATTGGGCCTTCTATCAGAGGCGTTATTCAAAACGGCAGCATTTTTGCAGGTACCCGAGAGGAGGCGCTAAAAAAGAATTCTGCCGCAATTGAATTTTGCTCCAAGATAGAAAGGCTTATCGTAGCGGATAGCGATATAATGTCCGCAAAAAAGAAAATCAAAGAAGGCGGCAACACTGTAAGCCTTGCTTACCGTGCGGTTGTCGAAAAACTTACAAGAAAGGAATGATAATCTATGCTTAACCATGGAATCAACACTTACAAAAGCGACACATCCTTTTCAGCTGTAAAGACTGCAGCTGTAGGTATTCCGCTTTTCATCGGAGCGTGGCCTTGTCATATGGCGGCAGGCTATGTCGATACTCCCGTCCTTGCAACGAGCTTTGCGGAGGCAAAGGAAAAGGGCGGATATAGCAACGAATGGAGAAATTCCGATTTTTCTCCTAAATGGAACCTCTGTCAGGCTATGTATTCGCATTTCAAGCTTTTTGGAATGTCCCCAGCGATCTTTATCAATGTCTTTGATCCTTCAAAGCACACAGAGGCGATGGCTGAGACTTCTGTTGAGGTCGAAAATCATATTGCAAAGCTTTCTGCAGACGTTATAGCCACCGATCTTATCGTTAAGGCGGGGGAAACGGCCCTTTCAGAGGGTACAGACTATGAGATCATCTATGATGACGGATGTTTTATAGAGCTTTTGAAGGAAGGCGCAGGTTATGAAGCGACATCTCTTACCGTATCGGGCAAGACCGCAGATCCTTCTGCAATCAAAGCAACTGATATTGAAGCGGCTATCGAGAAGGCTGATCTCTGCAAGACAGTTCTCGGTATCATTCCCGATCTTATCTGCGCTCCCGGTTATTCCAAGCTTCCCAGCGTTGCAGCGGTTATGGCAGCAAAGGCACCTTCTATCGGTGGTCTATTCTATGGCAAGGCTGTATGCGATATCGACAGCTCTGCTACAGGCGCACCTACATACGATAAGGTACTTAAGTGGAAGAACGATAACGGATATACGGATGAAAATATGATAGACGCTTGGGGTATCGCTAAGGTTGGCGACTATCTCTTCGATATGTCGGTTATCGTATGCGGCCAAATTGCAAGCGTTGACACCGAAAACGGCGGATGTCCTTATGAATCCCCCTCAAACAAATCTCTTTCCATATCCGGACTTTGCAACGAAGCAGGTGAGGATATCAACCTGACACTTGCACAGGCAGATATCGTATCTACTACCGCAGGTGTAGTAACAGCATTCAATTTCGACGGTTGGGTGCTTTGGGGCAATCATACAGCGTGCTATCCCGCAAGTGCGGACGTTGCAGAATACTTTATTTGCACAAACCGTATGCATGACTGGATAAATAACACCTTCACAAATACTTTCTGGAGCGAGATAGATAAGCCTATGACGAGAGTCAGGATCGACTCTATTGTCAACAGCTTTAATTCTTGGCTGGCTGGACTTATTCACGAGGGCAAGCTCTATGGTGGACAGATCGAGTATATCGCGGACAATAACCCTGCGGCTTCTCTCGTTGGAGGAAAGATCCGTCTTGATACCACGTTCGCATCGCCCGTACCTATGCAGCAGATCAATATGTATTCCGAATTTGACGTAGATACTCTCGTATCTTCGCTTAACGGTTAAAGGAGGTAACAAATGAAAGCCGGTGTAATAAATTTTGCCGTATATGAAAACGGCAGTGAATATCTCGGAGTTGCGAAGGTAACGCTTCCCGATACCGAAAATAAGACTTTTACCGTAAACGGCGCAGGCATTGCAGGTGATATAGATCTTCCCGTACCCGGACACAGAAACGCAATGACCGCCACAATAACATTTACTGATGCGACCGAAGCGGCATATAAGCTCGCAGAAAACCGCAAGCATACGATAGATCTCCGTGCGGCACACGAAGAATATGATAGTACGTCCGGGGCTCTCAAGGTTAAAGCGTATAAGCATATCCTTGATATCATTCCCAAGAAGCTCGGTGGCGGTGACGTTGCTCCCGCTACTCCTCAGAGCATTTCGGGCGAATACAGCGTACTCGCTCGCAAGGACTATATCGACGGCATTCTCGTCCGCGATATAGATCCCGTAAACTTTAAAGACGTTGGTGCAGACGGCACCGACAGTCTCGCCGAAGTGCGCAGTGCGCTCGGTAAGTAATTTTTTGAAACGGAGGAGGGCAAAAGCCCTTCTCCGAAATTTATTTATAAAGGAGTTATAACCATGGAAGAAAATAAGATTCTCGATAATTTTAACGAAGAGACCGATGATGAAGATAATAAGATTCTCGATAATTTTAACGAAGAGACCGATGATATAGAAAACGTAGGAACAAGGCTTACGTATACACTGAAAAAGCCTGTTAAATACGGCGAAACCGAGATAAAGGCCCTCAATATAGACTTTGATAAGCTCACAGGAAAAGATTCAAGGGCTATAAGCAGAGAGCTTCAGACCCTCGGTATAACCGTGCTCGTTCCGACGCTCTCCGAGGAATATCTTGTAAGAGTAGTTGTGAGGGCTTGCGAGGAAAAAATCGGCGCAGATTTCTTTGATAACGTGTCGATGTATGATTTCAATAAGCTCACAGGCAGGGCAAAGGCTTTTTTGCTGAAGTCGGAGTTGTAAAAAACGACAGCTGCGACGAACTTATGAGGCTATGCTTGATATTGTCGAGAGAAACACATACACCGGTTCCGTATTGGCTTTCTCTGCCTTTGCGAGAACTTAAAGAATGGGCAAGATCATACATAGACCTTGCGGAAGAAACAAAGAACAAGAGGTGAAGATTTGGCAACCGTATATGAAATGATGCTAAAGGTAGGCGCACAGCTTTCTTCGAGCTTTGGAAACACCTTTAGCACAGCACAAAAAAACCTCATTGAAACGCAAAAAGAAATTCAAAATCTCAGTAAACAGCAAAGCAATATATCCGCTTATCAGAAGCAAGAAGCGGCAATGGCTAAATGCCTTAAACAGCAGGACACTTATAGAGCTCAGATATCCAATCTCAAGAGAGAGCTTCAAGCGCTGACCAAGGAAAACGGACAGCACGCCGCCGGCACTTCGGAGCTCGCGAATAAGATACTCGATCTTGAGAGAAAGCTGTCAAGTGCTGCCGAGCAAGAGGAAAAGAACCGTGAAGCTCTGAAAAATATGGGAAAAGAGCTTAAAGATGCAGGCATCAATACAAAAGCTCTCGGTGACGAGATCGACAAGATACAAGGCAAAATAGGCGACCTCAAAAAGAAGCAAGATGAAACCGCCGAATCAAGCGAAGAATTAGGCGATAAGGGTGCTAACGCTTTTAAGGAGGTTGGAGAAGCCCTTGCAGCGGCGGGTATTCTTAAAATGCTTAAAGAAGGTTATGACCTTATGGTGGACTTAACCAAAGGCTCGGCATCTTATGCAGATGAAATCGGAACGGTATCTGTTCAATACAGTATCGCTGCAGAGGACCTGCAAGCATTTTATTATGCCGCCGAACTTGTAGACGTAAGTGCAGAGACCTTAACCTCTACTATGAGCCGTAATATCCGCGCAATGAACTCCGCAAGAGACGGTACAGAGAGCTATGTTGAGGCATACGAAAAGCTTGGTATAAAGGTGACCGATGCGGACGGACAGCTTCGTGATTCCGAAACGGTATATTGGGAGGTTATTGATGCTCTTGGTGCTATGGAAAATGAGACCGAGAGGGACGCTGTTGCGATAGAACTGCTCGGCCGAAGTGCTCAGCAGGTGAATACTCTCGTTGCGGCAGGATCCGGTGTTATAAAAGAATATGCTGCAGAGGCTAAAAGAGCCGGATACGTCATGAACGACGAAACACTTGCCGCTTGTATGGCTCTTGATGACGAACTGCAAAAACAGAACAGTAATATGACCGCGCTGAAGAATACAGTAGGTGGTCAGCTTGCGCCTATGTATACTAAGCTGAAGGAAGTCGAGAACGAGGCGCTTGTGGCCCTTACCGGTTTCGTAGATGAGCATCCGGAACTCGTAAGGGGAGTTACGGCAGGTGCAACTGTTATGGGGACCGCTACGGCAGGTTTTGTGGCTTTCACAGGTATAGTAACAAAGGTTATCCCACTTCTAAAAGGTCTTGGTGTAGCTATGTCAAGTGCCATTCCCGGAATTGGTCCTATACTGGCTATCACCGCTGTGATTGCCGGACTTGCAGGTATAGTTGAAGCAACAGTATCAGAAGCCGAAGATGCAACAGCAATCTATAAAGATTTAACAGCAACATCACGCAAACAGGCTATTGAACTTGACGCACTGAAAGCCGAATACCAAGCCCTTACCGAAGTTGAAGGTGAAAACACTTACGAAGCGTGGTTACTCGAAGAGCAAATAAAAAGTCTAACCGAAGAATATGAAGCTTCTCGTCAGACAGCAGAAGCTCACAAGGAAGAACTGATAAGTATTGCAAAAATTCTCAATGCAACTTCAGAAGAATACGAAAAAAACATCGAAAGCATTGATAATGAATATGAAAGTAGCATAGCCCTTATTAACAAGCTCGAAGAGCTTGGAATGGAATCTGAAACAGTCGCTGGAAAGCAAGCACTTATAAAACCGATAGTGGACGAGCTTAACAGTCGATATGAAAATTTAGGGCTTACGATTGACAGTATCACAGGAAAGCTTAATATTCCCACAGAAAAACTTCGTGAGCTCGCCGCAGCAGAGGCAGCTAAAGATACCAATAAAGCGGACTGGGATAACTATGTTGATAACGTGGGATATATCGGAGCATATTCGAAGGATTATGAGGATGCGATAAAAGAATTACAAAGTCTTAAAGACGAATATGACGAATCCGAAAAAGCCCTTAACGATCATATCAAAGCAAACGAGACTAACTTCAATATGACTGATGATGATCTCCGAAAATTCAATGAAGAATCATATCGGCTTGCGGAAGTACGTGATAAAGCTAAAAAAGCTTGGGAAGATTACCGTGATATTCACAAATCTGAAGAAGACGGTATAATCTTTAAATATGAAAAAGCGCTCAGGGTAGTAGAAGAGTTCGAGGAAAAATATGAGGGTATGTCCCGTAGCGCAGTTGAAGCAAGCGGTGATATGATTTCAAAAGTCGAAGAACTTGGGAAATCCTATATCGAGATATATCAGGAAATCTACGATGCCGCATATGAGAGTATCACAGGTCAGTTTGCACTTTGGGACAACGCCGCAGATGTTGTTCCGAAGAGTATTGAGGATATCAACAACGCACTTGCTACTCAGGCTGCATATTGGAGCGATTATAACAAAGATATGTCCGAGCTTCTTGATAGAGGTGAGGATATAGATGGTCTTGCGGAAGTCATAGCATCTTTTGCCGATGGAAGTCCGGACAGTGTGAATGCGATCGCCGGTATGGCCGCAGCTTCTGACGAGGAACTCCGATTGATGGTAGGAAACTACAGCAAAATGAAGGAACAACAGGACGAAGCGGCAAAGTCACTTGCGCAAGCTACGTCAGAAGAGCTTCAAGCCATCGAAAAACAGATGCGCGAGACGGTAGAAGAGCTCAATTTGTCCGAGGAAATGGAAGTGGCGGCAAAGGCATCTATGGATGCCTATATAAATGCTTTGCTTGAAGGCTCCGAGGAAGCCGCAGATATTCTTAACGACCTTGCATCTGTATTCGGCAAGAAGGAAATTCAATGGGAAAAGCAAAATTCGCATTTTGAGAACGAATGGAGAACGTGGTCTATGTTGCCGAGCGGTTACGCAAGCGGTACAGATTACGCCTCTCCGGGTGTCCACATTGTAGGAGAGAATGGTCCCGAAATCATAGACTTCGGAGGCGGAGAAGCCGTATATAATGCCATTGAGACAGAGCGGATGCTCCGAACGCTTATAAACACATATAATTCTTTTTCTTCGGATGTGCTTCCTTCATCATTGAGCATTGGCAATTCTGCCGGACGCGTCGAGATCTCAATTTCACCTATCTTCAATATTTCGGGCGACGAAAACGCCGCAGATAAACTTGAAGAATACGGAGATATTATCGCTGATAAAGTGCTCGAAAAGCTATCGGAGATAGGAATTGACGCAAAGAGAGGGGCTTTTGTATGATATATACTACAGTTCAAGGCGATATGTGGGACAAGATAGCCGATAGAACTCTCGGCGACGTAGCCCACACAAATAAGCTGATGCTTGCAAATCAAAAACATATCGGAACTCATATATTCCCCTCGGGAATAGTCCTAAACATCCCCGAAGTGTCAACACCTACGGCAGATAGTCTGCCACCGTGGAAGAAGGTGGGCGGATGAGCCGTAAGGATCTTGCAAGAAGAACCGATATGTCGGTTTTTATAGCAAACGTTGATATTACATCGTCCATTAAAAGGCATTTGATATCTTTGAGTTATACCGATAACGAAGATGAGGCAGACGATCTGCAGTTAAAACTTGCAGATCGTGATAGCCTATGGCTTGAAAAATGGTTTAATACCGTTGTAGATGCTGCCGCAAGCGTTCCGAGGGTAAACGACGGCAAGGATGACGATGATAAAACTACATCCTATAAAGTTACCGCCGCCGGAGGTGTCACTGCCCATTTGCGCCCGGACAGCTCTTATGCTGTAACCGCAAGTCTTGCTTATGGGACTATTGTAAAAGTCAAAAGCATATCGGGAGGCTGGGCAAATATCGAATACGGTAACGGCATAAGCTGTTACGTTCTCGCTTCTTGTCTTACGGAAGTATCTTCCGAGACATCTTCCGATACGGGAGAGCCCGTATCCAAAGGTCTGGACATCAGTGCATCTATTGTCCTTCAGAACGAAAAAAGCGACGGCAAGGACAAAGCCATAGACTGTGGACACTTTGAGCTTGATAATATAGACTTTGACGGTCCACCCGCTTCGGTGAATATCAAATGTACGTCGCTTTCATTCCGAAAAAGCGTAAGACAGACCAAAAAGAGCCGATCTTGGGAGAGCTATTATCTATCGGGCATTCTTGCCGAGATGGCAGGGAATAGCGGTATGGCATATATGTTTCTTGCCGAAAATGATCCCTTCTATGCTCGAACGGAACAGATAGACACAAGCGATATTGCTTTTTTGACACAGCTTGCTCATAATGCCGGTGCGTCGATAAAGGTCAGTGCCAATATACTTATTATCTATAACGCAGACGGCAGTGGGAACAGCATCCGTACGATAACAAAAGGTGACGGCTCGTATCTTAAGTGGAAGCTGAACTCCGGCGAAGCTGACACAAAGTATCATAAATGTCATGTGTCATACACGGATCCTGTTACGGGGCGAGTAATCGAAGGTACAGCTTCGACAGGTGAAAAGGCAAAGGATGGAGAAAACGAGCAGATCCTTGAGATCAAAGCTAAAGTCGGAAGTCCGGCAGAAGCCAAAGCCCTTGCCGAAAAGAAACTTGAGCTTGCCAATCGTTTTGAAAATACGGCATCATTTACTCTGCCGGGAGATCCTTATCTGCTTGCAGGGTGTGTTGTAACGCTTGATAAATGGGGAGCGTTCAATGGTGAATACGTTATTTACCAAGCAAGACACTCCGTATCTCGAAGCGGATATACCACTCAAATAAGTTTAAGAAAGAAGTGAGGAGGAACTATGCAGGAAAATCTAATAAAAAACATGGTCAGAGTTGGCATCGTCACATCAGTAGATAAACCGAAAAGGCGCGTAAGAGTACATTTTCCGGATATGAATATTGTTTCGGATTTTCTCTATGTTTTGAAAAATCCTCCGTTCATTCCCGATATAGATGTACCTCAGTGCACTGAGGAGGCAGAAGCTCATACGCATGATATTGTTATAAAGCCGTGGCTTCCTTCAGTAAACGATAAGGTGCTTTGCTTGTATATTCCTTGTGAAAACGGCGACGGATTTGTATTGGGGGCGATCTGATGGAGATAGGAAGCTTAAACGACGTTGTTTTTACTGTTTCTGATGAGGAGATAAAAACGATAAGAGACGCACAGTGGAGCGGCAAAGGCGGATGGCAGCAACATAAACGGCATATGAAGATGCCACTTCCCGAATTTGTAGGGCCGGAACTTGATACCTTCAAATTCAATATCCGTATATCTGCTTATCTCGGTGTCAGATCAGTAATGGACGAAATAGCAACGCTCCTTACATATGAGAGAGAGGGAACTATCCTTCTCTTGACCTTAGGGGAAAAGAAATACGGACGATATCGCTGGACGCTCACGTCTCACACCATAAAAATGAATTATTTCGATAAAGAAGGTAATCTTACTGACGCCGATTTATCAATAACTCTAACGGAATATCCGAGCAAATAGGAGGTAGTCGGTGCAAACGATCACAATACTGGCGGGACAGCCGCAAGACTTTAATTTTATAGAAAACGATATACTGCGTTCAGTTGCGCAGAATATATCTCTTATTGGGCAAACAAAGAAGGGAACAGTTCCATTTTACCGAGAGTTTGGTATCCCTATGTCCTTTATTGACAAGCCTGCACCAGTAGCACGAACGCTCCTGCTTTCAGAAATGACGGAAGCTATAGATCTTTTCGAGCCTCGCGCAGAGCTTGTAAGTGTATCTTTTCTCATGCAAGGCGAAAAAAGTTATCCCAAATTGGAGGTGAGACTGAAAGATGCCTCAGAGTAATTATACTTTTACGGAGACTGACAGCTCCGCTCTTTTTTCTGCACTTGTCAGTGCATATGAAAAAATAACCGGAAGAACACTTCTCCCGGCAGACCCCGATAGGATCTTTATCTCGTGGGTAGCCGCCATAATTAACGAGGAGCGAGTACGCCAGAATTATATCGGAAATCAGAACATCCCGAGCCGTTCAAGCGGAGCAGATCTTGATGCGATAGGAGAATGGATATATTCTTTACCGCGCCCGGGTGCTTCGGCGGCAAAATGTACGATGCGCTTTACGATATCCGAACCGCAGGAAACATCTATACTTATTCCAAAAGGAACGAGAGTTTCCAGCGGTGGAACGATTATCTTCCGCACAGAGGAAGATAAATACGTTGATATAGGCGAGACCACCGCAGAAGTGGAAGCGGTATGTGAAACCGCTGGAGCAGGCGGCAACGATTTTTTGCCCGGACAGATAAATACTCTTATAGACGTTGATTACGTTCTCTATTACGTATCTTGTGAGAACATAGATACATCATACGGTGGAAGCGATGAAGCTACCGATGAAGAATATTTCTCGCTTATGCGCAGCAGTCTCGATGCGTATTCAGTTGCAGGGCCTGCCGGCGCATATGTTTATTTTGCAAAGTCTGTATCTTCCGACATATCCGATGTAAAAGCATTAAACGACGGTCCCGGATGCGTTGCTATATATGCTCTTATGAATAACGGAGAGATCGCCGGAGAAGAGACGAAAACAGCTATTCTCGAAGCGTGCGGTGCAGATGATGTAAGACCTCTTACAGATCACGTAGAAGTGAAAGATCCTGAAACCGTGGAATACGATATTAACTTTACATATTACATTCCGAGAAACGCCGAAGCGTCAGCTGTCGACGTTGAAAAATCAGTCAAAGATGCAGTAGACGAATATGTATTGTGGCAAAGCGGCAAAATGGGGCGCGATATAAACCCTTCAGAGCTCATTTATCTCGTTAAAAGCGTGGGAATAAAGCGTCTTGAGGTCGAATCTCCGGCTTTTGTTAAGCTTGAGAATGGTGAAAATCAAACTGTGCCTCAGGTAGCTAAGATAGGTACGGTTAATATTATCAACGGAGGATATGAGGATGAATGATAATATCAAAGCGGACATCCTTTTATCCTCTTTCCCTGCCTCGCTGTCGGTCGATACGAACAAATACGCACTTGCAAGGGTTGTGGCGGAAGAGCTGTCACAACTCTTTTGCGACTGTGATCTGATCCGCATATACAGCCGCATAGATGAACTTGATGAAAAGCTACTTGATATTCTTGCTTCTGACTTTGCCGTATCGTGGTATTACTATAACGGTAGCATCGAAATAAAGAGAGCACAGATCAAGTCTTGTTTTTACGTGCACAGACACCTCGGAACGAAGAGGTCGCTTGAAACAGCGCTCTCAGATCTTTGCCCGGGATCGGGCATTGAGGAGTGGTTTGAATATGGTGGAGAAGCATATCATTTTCGCATTGTGATAGACGTCACGGAGCAACGCCTGCCGATAGTTCAAAGCGACGTGGAGAGATATATTGAAATATTTAAGTCTCTTCGCAGTGTACTTGAGGGCAACAGCGTTATTTATAAAACCCGTGCGGCTATAGAGATAGGTATGGGAGTTGAATATGCAATTTGCACATCGCCGAGAAGCGCTGAATTTGCTGAGGTAAGAGCAGGCGTATATCCCGACGATACATTACTTATTACACGCGATCCGGAAGGAGGAAAATATGGCGTTAACAACTGAAATTTTTGATGATGTACAGAATTTTATTAAAGACAACATTTCCGCTGTGAGATATGTCAGCAGTGACGGTGGCGGAATTGCGGAGATAAAATCTGTAACGGCGTCAATAGACGGGACGATACGTGTGGAAGTCATCATAGAAAAAAGCAACGTTAAAATCACTCAAATGCTTTTATACGGAAAAAACGGCCATATATGGGCATCACAAAACATAGATATAACACTTGGCGACAATGCGTCAGGTGTTATTTTCCGTTTCGATATCAATATAAGAGAGGGATCACTAAATGTATAATAGAACTTTTTGGCGAGATCACGCTCTCGCCACACCTAACGAATTCACCGTCGAACAGGTCAAGGATAATATATATTCAATAAAGCAAGCCGGGGAAGTGTTGCAAAAAGGCACGTTGCTTTCTGCCGAAAATCACAACAAAGTAGAGCTTGCCCTGTTTGAATCAATAGTAACCCTTGGTTCGCTTTTTCAAAACTTGCAGCTTCTGAAGGATGATATAGAAGCAAGCAAAAAAGAACTGGAGAAAGTCGTCTTTTTTGAGACCGAAGAGCACAGTGTCGGGGTGGATTCTTTCACCCCCAGTGATGCTGCTTATGTTGCCACTAAAACATTTACTTTTTCAGATGATAAAATCAGAAACAATATAAACTACATTGTTATCCCTGTTATTACAGATTTCGACCTAAAAACAAACAAAGAGGGATGCAACAACTACATAATGCAACCCGTGTTGACAGTATCTGAAAAAAGGACAAACGGATTCGATTTAGACTTTAGCAGATTTGATATTAATTCGGTAGTTAAGACCTATTATTACAAATGCATTGTTATCGGAGGTGTATGATGAACGTAATCATTAAATCTGACGAACAAAGGCGGAACGTAGACGCCATACTGAAAGATTTCGGACACAGTTCTGCCGCTTCAAGCGAAATGCGAGAGGCAGCCGAGATCCTTGCTCGCAGGACTGAAGAAATAAAGAGAGGAGATTACAGACATGACTGATATAGATGCTGCCGTTCACGCTCTCGGCGGTGAAACCAATAAAGTAATATATGATGATATTGGTATGCCTTCGATAGTAGTGGAGGTAAAAGAAACAATTAAAATATTGGACGACATCGTATATGGCACGTCAACATTACCTCATCCGGCATTTGTTGTAAACGGCGTCAGAAAGTCGAAGTTTTATGTTTCCAAATATCAAAACGTAGTTCTCAACGAAAGAGCCTATTCATTGCCGTTACAGGTACCTGAACTGAAGATGAACTTTGACGCATCTATTTCTGCTTGCGCAAAGAAGGGGCTCGGTTGGCACCTTATGACTAACGCTGAATGGGCGTATCTCGCTCTGGTCGGGTATTTACCGAGAGGAAACAATAACAGCGGTAGTGATTACAGAGGAGCGGAGCGTGGGGGAATAAGAACGGAAAAGGCAGACAGAAGCCTTACCGAATATATACTCACGGGTTCAGGCCCTGCAGCATATGCGCACAACGGAGAAAGCTCGGGCATTTGGGATCTCAACGGCAATAAGAACGAATGGGTCGGTGGTCTGCGTTTGATGGATGGAGAAATACAGATCATCAAAGATAACGATGCCGCTGATTTCACCGTATCTCAATGCCCCAGTAGTGAGCATTGGAAGTCTATCATCCAAGACAGTTCACTTGTACCCTTTGGTACAGCTGAAACTATTAAGTTGGATTATACCAAAGAGCCCGTGGCAGGAGAGACGCTCTCTATGATTCTTGCAAAGAACCTTATAAATCAGCAGACAGATGCAAGCCTACACGGTGAAAGAGCTTTCAAAAGTCTCGAATCGAGGGCCGGTTTCGATATTCCTCATATACTTAAGTTGCTTGCAATCGCACCGTGGGACACCGTGTCCGACGGTTACATTTTTATGAAAAACATAGGAGAACGCCCTGCAGTACGTGGAGGTGGTGCTACTGATGGCAATAAAGCAGGCATAAGAACGCTGGGTCTCAATAACTTGAGAGATCTGAATGACTTTGCTTTCAGAAGTGCTTATATCGACATCCTTGACACTGCTATTCTTGCAGACGAAAGCGGAGTAGCACTCGCAACCGAAGACGGAATAATTAAACTTTGAGGTGACCTTATATGAACTATTATGATAAATTAACCGAACAGCCGATTAAAGATCAGATTGGCGACGATGAGCTGCTTGTCGGAGTGCAAAAGAGCGAGGAAGGAAAAGATATAGTTGTAAGATATCCTGCCAACGCTCTTAAAGAACTTAAAAGCGAGAAAGCTGAAGAAGCTGTAAAAAAAGCTGAGGAAGCATCAGAAAAAGCCGAGGAAGCTGCGAAAATAGCAGCGGAGAAAGCTGCCAAAGAAGCAGTTGATAAAGTTCTTGATGGCACGATAGGCAAAATGAACGAAAGTACAGAAAAACGCCTCACGAACCTTGAGCACCAGGTTTCCCCCGAATATTTCGAGACGGACGAGACGGTAGCATACGAGAAAGCCGTACCTGCGAATGCATGCCCCTATGCGGAGCTTCACAGCGTCGGCGGTATGACGCATAAATCTAATAATCTTATACCGTTTCCGTATGATGTTGCGAGTGGCAGTATGATGGGTGGACTTCCCCTTACGATTGATGGTGGAGTTATAACTGTGGGTACAGGCACGGCTGCGGGTGGGTATGCCAATCTGTGTCACTCTCTTACTCTCCCTGCGGGTACTTATACT
>SVUB01000071.1 GCA_015063495.1 Oscillospiraceae bacterium | reverse complement strand
CATTCCCTTTGACAGCTCGTCTCCGAATTTTTTCTTCTTATCCGTCAGTTCAAATCTTTCAAGCAGCTCCTCGGCATATTCCTTATAATCTGTCAGCTTATATGCTCTTGCTATAAACTCTATATGCTCGGAAACAGTCAGATTGGGATATAGCGACGGCATTTCGGGTATGTATCCGATCAGTCTCCTTGCGGCGGTAGTCTTATTCGCTATACCGTCCACCGTTATATCGCCATTATATTTAAGAAATCCGATTATAGACTTCATCACAGTGCTTTTTCCCGCGCCGTTAGGTCCGAGAAGGACTGTTACCGCTCCGTCCTCAAGAACAAAGCTTACATCCTCGCAGGCAAGATTTTTACCGTATCTTTTAGTAACATTAGAAACAACAAGACTCATTCTGACACCCTCCCTTTAGAGCTCGTTACCTAATTTTATCACGCCAATATAATTTTTTCAATATACAAAGGAAAATTCGTTTCCCTACTTGCGAAAAAAACAAAAATATGATACTATATGTATTTGAACGAAGCTTTTTGGAGGAAACTATGGATAAGTGGGAAGAACTCAAAGCAAGATGCGAGGCGTGCACAGCCTGTGAGCTGTCAAAAACTCGCACAAACTGCGTTTTCGGCACAGGCAACGTAAATGCCGACGTGCTTTTTGTTGGTGAAGCACCGGGAGAAAAAGAGGATCTTAGCGGTATTCCCTTCGTCGGTGCGGCAGGAAAACTTCTCGACAAATACCTTTATGCCGTCGATATCGACAGAGAAAGAGTTTATATTGCAAACATCCTCAAATGCCGTCCTCCGAAGAACCGCGATCCGCTCCCGGCAGAGGAGGAAGCCTGCATAGGATTCTTACGAGAACAGGTGAAACTGATGAAGCCTAAAATAATCATCTGCCTTGGACGAATATCGGCTATGAAGCTGATAAAACCGGACTTTAAGATAACTAAAGAGCACGGAATGTGGTTTCAAAAGGGCAATTACCTTATGACTGCGGTCTATCACCCTGCGGCACTGCTGCGTGACCCCAGAAAAAAAGAGGACATGCTCCTCGATATGCAGAAGATAAAAGCAAAGCTTGACGAGCTTTCTCTAAAACTTTAAGAACAAACGAAAGAGATTTTTAAAATGTCAGATGCATCCTTTTCTTCACTTATTTCGATAATGATAGTCCTTTTTATGCTTCTTGCAACAGGATTTTTTGCAAGAAAGACAGGCATTATAGACGATGCGGCATCAAAAAGACTATCAAAGCTTATAGTCAACATCGGACAACCGATGATGATAGTTCATGCACTTATAAAGGTGGAAAACACACCCGAAAACACTAAATCGGGATTTATAATGCTTGGCCTCGGCCTTGCTCTGCATCTGCTTTGCAGTGTTCTTGCTTTCTTTGCGGCAAAGCCGATAAAGGATCTTGACGAGCGCAAGGTCTCGGAGTTTGCCATGATATTTTCAAACGCAGGCTTCATCGGATTCCCCACATACGAATCTATCTTCCCGGGCAAGGGACAGTTTTGGGGCTCATTCTTCGTTATTGGATTCCATATTTTCGTCTGGACTTGGGGAATGATGATCCTCGCAAGAGGAAGAAATGACATAAAGATGACTGTTAAAAAGGTGCTTTTCAACCTTGGTACTGTTCCCTGCTTTATCGGCATACTTCTTTATCTTGCAATGAGATGGATAGATATTCCCGACGTGCTCGTCACCTATACGGGATACCTAAACAACCTCTGCACTCCGATATCGGTTCTTATAGTCGGAGCGCTTATTGCCACAAGAACTCCAAAGCAAATATTCGGCGACGGCAAGATGTATTATATAAGCCTTATACGTCTTGTGGTATTCCCTCTCGCAGTATGCTTAATTTTGAAGCTTGCGGGTATGCCTGATTATATGGTGCTTTTCGGAACTGCGACCACCGCCCTGCCAAGCGCTACCAATATAACAATGTTTGCCGAGCTTTACGATATAGCTCCCGGATATGCGGCACAAACAGTCGGAGTAACATCGCTATTTACGGTGGTCACACTACCCTGCATAATGCTTTTGGCAAATCTCATAGTAGGAATTTGATATGTAAAGGCGACTGCAAAATGCAGTCGCCTTTTTCTTTTATTTTGCGGGGAACGCAGGATTATATTGATAGTAATTCTTCGAATCGAGCTTATCTCTGACCATTCCCATGGCCTCACCGAATCTCTGAAAATGCACTATCTCACGCTCCCTTAAGAATCGTATGGGATCTATAACGTCGGGGTCGTCTACGAGCTTCAAAATATTGTCGTAGGTCGTTCTCGCCTTCTGTTCTGCGCCCATATCCTCCGTAAGGTCTGTCAGCGGGTCGCCCTTTGACTGAAGATACGCCGCAGTAAACGGTACCCCTGCCGCTGATGCAGGATAAATTCCCGTCGTGTGATCAACAAAGTAAGCGTCAAATCCCTCCGCCTTGAGCTGTTCAATTGTCAGGTTGCGAGTGAGCTGACGAACGATCGAGCCTATGATCTCGAGGTGGGCAAGTTCTTCCGTTCCGATGTCCGTAAGCAGACCTGCCACCCTTGCATCCGGCATTGCAAATCGCTGAGAAAGGTAGCGAAGTGAAGCGCCAAGCTCTCCATCAGGGCCGCCGTACTGCGAAAGTATGACCTTTGCCGCTCTCGCATCCGGATTTTTTATCTTTACAGGATACTGTAATCTCTTCTCATATTCCCACATCAGCAAAATCCTCCTTCGCCGTTTTCCCAAGGCATATATCCGGCGTTCCAGAGCCATTCCTTGTCGCCGTCATTTATTGCATAAGCTGTTATTGCACCGTATTTTGACGTATATTCAGCTACAAGCTCATGTCTCTTCTTCATATATTCCTTTATCATCTGAAGCGCTTCCGGGCACTTTGGATGAGTATCAAGATAAAGACGAAGCTCGTCGATAGCGAAGCTTATCTTGCCTATCTCTTCAAATAAGCGTGATCTCTGATTATTCATATTATCCATTCTCATCATCTTCTGCCTCCATACGGAAGATCAAGGCCTTTGAATATTGTTCCTCTGTTCCAAGCTTCTTCGGGGCTGTAGAGCTTCTCAAACGGTTGACTGAGCACATACGCCATAGCAAGTACCATATTTTCACGCTCGCCGCCGCATCCGCCTGTAACACCGGAGCCGCCCTGCCCCTCCTCACAACAGATAACAGGCTCTCTGTAGCCTTGTCTTGCCCTTTGCTGTGAGGGAGATATGCCGCTCGAATAAACGGGCGCATATCTGTAATTTCTGTCCTGTTGCATCGGTCTTCTCCTTTTATGAGAAATTTTGCGTAAAAAATCTCTTTTTCACGCCTATTTTCATTTTATGTCGATATGAAAAATGTGTTAACGGGTGCAGTTAAAACAAAATATTAAAAAACTATGGAAATCTGATGCGTTTTGGTGTATAATAGAGAAAACTGCTAAAAAAGGAGATCTCTATGAAAATTACTGTAGTCGGATGCGGAAAGATAGGCTCAACTATACTTGCCAACCTCGTTTCCGAAGGACACGACGTGGTCGTTATCGATAATGACCCCGCAGTAATTGAAGAAATGACGAATATATACGACGTTATGGGCGTTTGCGGAAACGGCGTTGACTGCGATACCCTTATAGAGGCAGGTGCCGAAAAGTCCGATCTTCTCATCGCTGCCACAGGCTCCGATGAATTCAATATGCTTAGTTGCTTTGCCGCAAACAGACTCGGCGTGGGACACACGATAGCCAAGATAAGCAATCCCGAATATAACGACAAAAGCCTCGGTTTTATGCAGAAGCAGCTCGGTCTTTCACTCGCTGTCAATCCCGAGCTTTTAACCGCACGTGAGATATATAACGTACTTAAGGTGCCCTCTGCGGCAAAGATCGAGACGTTTTCGGGCGGAAGCTTCGAGATAGTCGAGCTGATCCTTAAGCCCGATTCACCTCTTGACGGGCTCACCCTTATAGAGCTGAGAAAAAAATACCACGCAAGCTTCCTTGTCTGCGTAGTACAGCGTGACGACAAAATCTACATTCCCGACGGTAATTTCACACTTAAAAGCGGTGACAGAATAGCTCTTACCGCCACTCCGAGCGAGATATACAAGCTTATGAAGATGCTCGGTCTTATGCAGAAGATGGCAAAGAACGTAATGATGCTCGGCGCAAGTAAAACGGCGTTTTATCTCTCAAAGCTTCTTCTCGCAAGCGGTGCATCGGTCAAGATCGTTGAGCTTGATAAAGGAAAATGCGAGGAATTTTGTGATAAGCTGGGCGGTATCTCGATGATCCACGGAGACGGCGCACACCAAGAGCTTCTTCTCGAGGAAGGATTACCCTCTATGGATGCCTTCATTACCCTCACCGGCTCTGATGAGGAAAATATACTTCTCTCCTACTTCGCATCCTCTCAAAACGTACCCAAGGTAATATCCAAGGTAAACAGAAACGAGTTTGTACCCATTGCAGAGAGACTCGGACTTGACTGTATCGTGTCTCCGAGGCGCTCGGTATCAGACGTCGTGGTGAGATACGCCCGTGCGCTTCAGAATTCAGAGGGAAGCAACGTAGAAACGCTCTATAAGCTTATGGACGGCAGAGCCGAGGCGCTTGAATTTATCGTACGCCCCGACCTTGACCTTCTCGGAAAGCCCTTAAAGGAGCTTGATCTGAAGCCGGGTCTGCTCGTTGCGGGAATAAGCCGTGCAAGAAAGACTATAATCCCATCCGGTGATGACGTTATCCTTGCGGGTGATAAAGTTATCGTGATAGCCGCAGGCCAGAGACTCGGTGACCTTGCGGATATCGTAAGATAAGGCTTGGTGATCATATGAATCGCAGAATGGTCTTTTATACGACCGGGCAGATAGTTCTCATTGAAGCGCTTATGCTGCTTCTGCCCGTCATAGTTTCACTTATCTATAGGGAGAGCTGCACGTCGGCATTCCTTATAACTATAGGAATAGCTCTTATAGTCGGTGGATCACTTATACTTATATTCAAACCCACCGATAACGTAATTTACGCAAAAGAAGGATTTTTAACGGTTGCGCTCGCGTGGATGTCCCTCTCGGCTATCGGCGCACTTCCCTTCTTTATAAGCGGTGAGATACCCTCTTATATTGACGCTTTTTTTGAGACGGTCAGCGGATTTACCACCACGGGCGCGTCTATTCTTACGGACGTTGAGTCCATGAGCCACGGGCTTCTCTTCTGGCGAAGCTTTACGCATTGGGTAGGCGGAATGGGAGTGCTCGTATTCGTTATGGCAGTGATCCCTAACGTATCCGACCGCTCGATACACATTATGCGTGCCGAAATGCCGGGTCCTATCATCGGCAAGCTTGTTCCAAAGGTAAAAGATACGGCAAAGATACTTTATCTTATCTATATAGCAATGACCTTGGTACAAGTCCTTCTGCTTCTCTTTGGAGGCATGAGCCTTTTTGAGAGCCTCATTCACACCTTCGGAACCGCAGGCACGGGTGGATTCAGCTCGAGAGCCGACAGCATCGCATCGTACAGTCCGTATATTCAATGGGTAATAACGATATTTATGCTTCTTTTCGGCATAAATTTCAACCTTTATTATCTGTTGCTCATTAAAAGGGCAAAAAATGCGTTTTCAAGCACGGAACTATGGGTATACCTTACGATATTCACGGTAAGCACTGCGGCGATCACAGCAAATATTCTGCCTCTCATAGGCGAATTTTCTTCTGCGTTTCGCACCGCAGCCTTCCAGGTGGCCTCTATCGTCACAACAACAGGCTACGCTACCGCCGATTTTAACCTCTGGCCTGAGCTTTCAAAGGGCATATTACTGCTTCTGATGTTTATAGGAAGCTGTGCCGGCTCAACGGCTGGCGGTCTTAAGATATCCCGCGTTATAATCCTCTTTAAGATGCTCCGCGGGGAGGTAAAACGTATGCTCCATCCGCGTTCCGTACGCGTAGTACGTTTTGAGGGCAAGCAGCTTGAGGAAAATACGCTCGGAAGTGTCAGCACTTATTTCGCTATATACGTTATCTGTTTCTTTGCAATATTCCTGCTTCTTTGCTTTGAGCCTTTCGATATGGAGACGAACTTCACTGCCGCCGCCGCGTGCTTTAACAACGTAGGCCCGGGCTTCGGTGCAGTCGGCCCCGTTTCAAGCTATGCGGATTACTCTGCTTTTTCAAAGTTCCTGCTTTCCTTCGCAATGCTTCTCGGAAGACTTGAGATATTCCCTCTTATAATCGCACTTTCCCCCTACGCTTGGTCAAAGAAATAAAAACAACGGCGGTCTCTGACCGCCGTTGTTTTTTCTAGAAATTAAAACTGAATAGCTTTTTCGATATAATCCTTGACCTCGGAGATAGGCAGGCGTACCTGCTCCATTGTGTCTCTGTCACGGACTGTAACACAGCCGTCGGTCTCCGACTCAAAGTCGTATGTGATGCAGAAAGGAGTTCCTATCTCGTCCTCACGGCGGTATCTCTTACCGATAGAGCCTGTTTCATCAAAGTCTACCATAAAGTACTTTGAAAGCTCGTCGTAAACTTCTCCTGCCTTCTCGGAGAGCTTCTTCGAGAGAGGAAGGACTGCCGCTTTGAAGGGAGCGAGAGCAGGATGCAGATGAAGAACCGTACGAACGTCGTTCTTTTCTGCGTCAATGACCTCCTCGTCATACGCGTCAACAAGGAACGCAAGAGCTA